>CAKPCJ010000010.1 GCA_934141575.1 uncultured Bacilli bacterium | reverse complement strand
TGGAAATGTAACATGTAAGGTAGGAAGTACAGTAGTAACGGATACTAAGACTTTAAGTGTGGGAAGCAATACAATAAGTTGTACGGTAACAACAGGAGCAGGAGTATCAAAACAAGCAAGTAAAACAATAATCATAAATCAAGCAGAGGCATATACTTATGTAACTGGTAGCGGATCCTACTGCTTTGGGGCACCTACTATAACAGATAATAATTTTTCTGCTTCTAGAATGGCTGTTAGTGAAAGAATACAATTTAATATGCCTGGTTATTCATTTGATTGGAAAATTAACGGCACAGGTTCTATAAGTTTTTGCAATAATCTTAATAAATGTGAAAGTATTGCAAGTGGTCAAAATGTTGATTTATCAGGAAGTTATATTACAAACGAAGAAGGTTATCTTTCTTTAAGCTATGGTGGTGTTGGAATTTCTATAAATAATTTAACTTACAATAATGAAAAAGTAAAAATCATAAGCCAACCTTCAACTGTTGTTCCTACTTTTACAGTTAAGAATAATTGCAGTTTAGAAAAAGGTGTATTATCATGTGAAAATGTACTAGAATCGGGAGCTACAACAACAGGAACTATATATGTTACAAATCCTAATAATTCTTGTTATGCTGGGAAAATTATATATACTATAAATGGAAATGAATATACGGGTAAATTATCAGCTGCTAGTAATGTGTATTATATTACAATATCTGATCCTGGTACATATAGAATAAAAGCTAAATATGATTTTTCAAATTCAGGTTATTATTCTAAGGAAAGTGATGAATTTATTGTAACAATAACAAATTAGTAGGCCTATAATAGGCCTTTCTTTATTTAACTATAAATTATACTTGATTATTTTACTTCGTTGTGTTAATATAACACGAGTAAGGAAGTGCAATTTATATGAATAAGAGGAATCCGTTATATAAAAATCAAGGGATTCATTCAATAGGATGTATTTTTACTGTAGATGAAGGAATTATAAAAGTTTTACTTTTAAAGAAAAATGATGACCCATATAAAGGAAAATGGCTTTTATTGGGAGGTTCTGTATACAATAATGAGGACACTGATACTGCATTAAAAAGAGAAATAAAAGAAAAACTTAATTTAGATTATACATATATAGAACAGTTTCATACATTTTCTTCTCCAGAAAGAAGTCAAGATATGAGAATGGTTGCAGTTAGCTATATAGGCCTTACTGATATCAAAAAAATAAATCAACTAGAAATTTCAAGCGAATATGAGTTCTTTAGAATAGATAAATTGCCTAAATTAGCATATGATCATTTAGAAATTCTTACTGCTGGTATAGAAGCTTTGAAACATAGGATGATTAAAAGTACAATTGCTAATTTGTTTATGCCAGATGAATTTACTTTGCCTGAATTACAGAGAGTATATGAATGTATTTTAGGAAAAGAACTTGATAGAAGAAACTTTAGAAGAAAGTTATTATCTTTAGATATTATTGAAACTACGAGCAAAAATATAAAGAATTCTAATGGAGCTATATTTTATCAATTTAAAAACGAGGATATAGAAGAAATAGATATATTCAATTTACACGAAAATGTGTAAATTTTTTTTACTTATTTACAAAAAATGTTCTTATTTGACAAATGTTAGCTATAATATATTTAAGGAAGGCGATAATTATGGAAAAAGCAACTTTAAGTGATAAGATTAGAACAAGAAATGAATTAAAAGATATGATATATAAGAATTCTGAGTTAAGTGGTGTTGATAAAATGTCTCTTGAGAAGATGATGGCTTCTGATTTAGATAAAGCACAAACAAAAGAAGATATTAATAGAATTAAAGAAAAGGTTCAAAATGCATTGAAAGTAGAAAAGAAAAAAGTTGTACAAGAAGTTGCAACCAATATAAAAGATCCTAAAAAGTTGGTAGGAAGTGAAATATCTAGTGTAAGTACACTAAATAGGGATAATGGTAGTGTAATAACATCAATTAAATCTAAGGATGGAAGTATTTATGTAAAAGACAGCAGTTATAGTGGAAATATTAATCAGGTTGTTACAGAAGTTGCTAAAGCTAATACTGGAATGGATAAAAACGAACTTACTAATGCTGCATTTAAGGAAATGCAAAATCGTCAAATAGATATTAATATGACACCAATTAATTCTTCTGGGTATAGTGAAAATGAAAAAATTGCTCTTAATGCAATTAAGGGAGATAACAAAAGAGTTAATTCAGAATATCAAATATTAGTTGATGAGAAAAATAGATTGACAGATTTAAAAAATATGCAGTTAAATAGTGAGAATAAAGAGATTGAGCAAAATGCTGATGGTAAATCTAATGAGAAGGTTGAGGCAAAAGGTAAAGTGAAAGTTTTGAAGATGGCACTTCCTAATATTAATGATGCGGCCTTTGTAGATGCGATGTTATTGGGAACTATAACGTTGTATACTGGTATTTTGGGTTTATGTGCAATATTTAGCAAAATGTAGTTGTTTACACTTTATAAAATAAAAATGTAAAATGCAAAAGAATATTGACAATATGTATTTACAATATAAAATAATGAGTTATAATGGTATTAAGTTAAGGATATAAGAATAGAAAGGACGTGTTCATATGAGCGCATATATTAATGTAGAAGAAAGAAATGCAGTATTTGCAGAATTAAAAGGGGAATTATATAGAAAGTTTAGAAAAGAAAATATTTCAGTAGAATGGTGTTTGAAAACAGAAAAATTGCTTACTTATGCAATCCAACATTCTAAAACAGAAAAGGATATAGAAGCTTTAAAAGGAATTATTTATACTTCAATAACTGAAGAAGAAAAACAAAGAGTTAGTGCTGAATTAGCAGAAGTTTCTCAAGAACCAGAACAAGTTAAAAATGGTACTTTAAAAGAAAAATTTGGCAAGGTAGCTAATTTTATGAAAAAACCATTATGTCAAGAAGGTGGATATGGTGATGCAGTCCTTTTAGGAAGTGTTACACTATATACTACTGTAATGGGAATTGTTACTTTATTATCAGAAATGATTAAATAATTAATTAAGGGTTAAGGTCTCAATTGTAAAATTGAGATTTTTTTTAATTTAAATTGCATATTATAGTAGTGAAACTTTTCTTTGAAGTAATATACAAGTTAGTGTTGTGGTTAGTACTATGATGGATAATGTAGAAATATTATAGTGTTAACTAACTAAATTATTATTAATTATAGATTATTGCAATAAAAAAACCTCTAATAACTAGAGGCTTTTTATTTTATTCAGATTTTTTATCTAATGAACTGTATAGTTCTGATAGGTAAGTATTATATTTTTCTCTTAATTCAGCATCTTTGAATGTTACTTTATTTTCTTTACGAATGTTTTCAAGAGCTTTATATTGAGTTTCTGTATTGCTTGTTAATAAATTTTCAGCTAATTTTTCTGTAATACTATCTTTCATTTCATCAAGAGAAGTTTTCTCTTTTTGGTTAGTTTTTAATATAATATGATATCCGTATGATGTTTCAACTGGTGTAGTAGTATATTTACCATTTTCAAGAGCTTTTGCTGCGTTTTCAAATGATTCTTCCATTTCACCAGTACCAAAATATCCTAATGAACCACCGTTATCTTTATTAGTTGTATCGTCTGAATATTCGCTAGCTAATTCTTTAAATCTAGCTGCAACATCACTTGCGTTGTTCAATTCATTTATAACTGTATTTGCTTTTTCTAAAGCTTTTTGTTTAGAGTCACTGTCACTACTATTAAATTTGATTAATATGTGACTTGCTTCTATATCACCGAATACTTTTTCATCATAATATTTTTTAATTTCATCATCAGTTATTAATCCTTTTGCATAATCTAATAATGCTAAATTTCTTTTATAATTTAATGAGAAGTATTCTCTAACTTTTTCTTCACTATCAAATCCATAATATTTGATGTAATCTTCAAATTGATCACCATAAGTTGTTTTTAAATATTCAACTTGTGAGTCAATATATTTTGTAATTTCATCGGTGTCTGGATATTGAGCTTCTAATATTAGTTTATCTATTTGATCAAGTAGTAATGTTAATCCATAACTATTTTTTAGATCTTCATATAAATCATTAGCTGTTATATTATTTCCTTTTAATGAAACTACAACTTCATCTCCATTGTTTAATTTTGGAATTCTTCTAAATCCTAATAACGCAAGAACTCCCATACCAACTAAAACGCCAACAACTATTGTTATAATAACTAGTATGCTATTTTCTTTTACTTTAGTTGGAATTGTTTTGATATAACTTAGTATATCATTTTCTTTCTTTTCCTTTGCAACAACAGGAGTAATTTTTTCTTTTACTTCTTTTGTTTTTGTTTCTTCAGCAACTGTTACTGGTTTAACTTCTTTAACCGCTTTTTTTACTGTTGAAGTTTTTTTAACTTCAGCTTTTGTTTCTTTTTTTGTAGAAGCAGTTTTAGTGGTAGAAGTCTTTTTAGTTGCTGGTTTTTTTGTAGAACTTGTTTTTGCAACTTTTTTTGATGTCTCTGCCATCTTTTTTTCCTCCTAATCATTAATTTTACATATCAATCATAGCAAAACAAAATAGAAAATGCAATAAATTGCTTTAAAATTAACAATTTTGTCACAATTGAATTCGTTTATTAACCAAATTAGAATAATTTCATAAAATATTGTGAGTAGAAAAAGGAGGAACTAAAATGGGATACACGAATAATGCATGTATATTGCTGGTTCTATTCATTTTATTAGTAATTATTTTAGGAATTGCTATTTAAATAAAATTTTATGATTAATAAAGGAGGTGCTTAAAATGGCATGCGGAAATACATGTGGTAATCATTCATATGTAATTATAATAGTTCTTTATATTTTATTAGCTATTATTTTAGGTTCTTGTTTCTGTTAATTAATCTTATTAGATTTAAAAAAAATTATGAATTAAAAAATTCATAATTTTTATTTTGCAATCATTTCATAAACTTCATCTAAATCTTTTATTCCATCTTTTTTATGGCACATAAATATTCCATCTTTTTTATATCTTGGAACTAGATGTAAATGATAATGCTTTATTTCTTGACCGTATTCATTATTTTGAACTAATGTCATTCCTGCAACATCTAATTTTTCTTTGTATAATTCAAAAAGTTTTTTTGCTGTTTCTTGGATATGTGTTAGTAAATTACTATCCATATCTAAAATGTTGGTATGATGTTTTTTTGGAATTATTAAAGTGTGCCCATTTGTATGTGGGGATAAATCTAAAAACGCTATTACTAATTCATCTTCATAAATTTTTTTGCATGGTATTTCACCATTAGCAATTTTGCAAAATATACAATCCATAATATCACCAAATTTATTATACAATACTTTGTAAAAAGATACTATAATAAGTTTTTTATTATACTTTTTTTCGTTTTATTTTTTCTATTATTAGTGTATAATACTTAATTAGGTGATAGATATGCTAAATATAAAAAATTTATCGGTAAGAGTTGAAAAAAAACAAATATTAAATGATTTTAATATTGATATAGAGCCACACACTATACATGTTATTATGGGACCAAATGGTGTAGGTAAATCAACATTGTCAAAAGTAATAATGGGAAGTAATAATTATGAGGTGTTGTCTGGCAATATAATTTTTAGTGGTGAAAATATAAATTCCTTACCTACTTACGAACGTGCAAGAAAGGGAATATTCTTATGTTTTCAAAATCCTTCTGAAATAGAAGGCGTGACTAATACGGAAATGATAAGAACAGCAATTAATTCTAGATTAGAAAAAAATATTGGTATTTATGATTTCATAAAACAAGTTGATAAGGTTTCTAAAGAAGTAAAACTTAGTGATGAATTACTTAAGAGAGGAGTTAATGTTGGATTCTCTGGTGGAGAAAAGAAGAAAAATGAGGTATTACAGCTTAAAATGCTAAAACCTAAGCTAATTATTTTGGATGAAATAGATTCTGGCCTTGATATAGATAGCCTAAGAATTGTTGGTGATAATATTATGGATTACTATCAAAATTCATCTGATGTTTCAATATTAATAATAACTCACTATCCAAGAATTCTAGAGTACTTGAGACCTGATTATGTTCATATAATGAAGGACGGTAGAATAGTTAAAACTGGTAATTTAGATTTGGCATATGAGTTAGAAAAAAATGGTTATGATGAGATATCTATAATAGAAGGTAGTAAAGATAATGAATAAAATAGTTATGGATAATAATAAAATCATATTAGAAGTAGTTGGTACTCAAGAATTGGATTTAAGTGAATATGACTGTAGTGAGTTAGAATGTAATATACTTTCTTCTGTTTCTTTATTTGTTACAGATATTAATAATAATATTAGAAAATGTACATTTAATTGTGATAGTGATAGTTCTTTAGAAATAAACAAATTTAATAGTAATGATGTACTATGCAAAATTAATATTAATTTACAAGAAAGAGCAAATGCAAGACTAATTATTTCTACAGTAGCAAATAAAGAGAATAAATATGATATAAATATTTGCCATTTTGGAAATTATTCTTACAGTAAATGTATTAATAATGGAATAGTAAATGATGGAACTTTGGATTATAATATAAATGGGATAATTGAACATGGCGCACTTAATTGCAGTGTTATTCAAGAAAGTAAAATAATAACAAAAAATGTAAAAAATGCAACTATAAAACCAGTATTAGTAATAAATGAAACTGTTGAAGAAGCAAATCATTCAGCAAGTATAGGTTATTATAATGAGGAAGATTTATTTTATTTAGAATCTCGTGGAATAGATAGACAAAATGCTATTAAATTAATTAATAAAGGTTTGTTAATAAATAATTTTAGAGATAAGGAAAAAATAGAAAATCTTATATAATTGGAGGTGATATGATGAAACGTGATGATTTTCCTATGTTAAATAATGATATAGCGTATTTTGATAATGGCGCTACTACATTTAAACCTAATTGTGTAGTTGAAGCAATAAAGAAATATTATACAGAATATACTGCTAATTGTCATAGAGGAGATTATAAATTGAGTCTTAAGGTTGATAATGAATATGAACATACTAGAGAACTAGTAAAGGAATTCATTAATGCTAGAAGAAGTGAAGAAGTTGTTTTTACCTCAGGTGCAACTGATAGTCTAAATAGAATAGTATTCGGATTTTTTAAGTACTATTTGAAACAAGATGATGAAATTTTAATAACAAAATCAGAACATGCTTCAAATATTTTACCATGGATGGAATTATCTAGGAATAATAAGGTTGTTGTTAAATATATACCTCTAGATGAAGATTACAAAGTAACATTAAATGCTGTAATAAATAGTATAACTAACAAAACAAAAGTTATTTCTTTGGCACATATTACTAATGTTATTGGTGATATAAGACCTATAAAAGAAATAGTTAGTTATGCCCATAAATTGGGAATATTAGTTGTTGTTGATGGTGCTCAGTCAATAGGACATATGAAAGTAGATGTAACTGATTTAGATGTTGATTTTTATGCATTTTCTGCACATAAAATGTATGGTCCAACTGGTGTTGGAGTATTATATGGAAAATATAATTTATTAGATAAAGTTGAACCATTATGCTATGGTGGTGGAATGAATGCTACTTTTGATTCAAATGGTAAGGTCCAATATAAAGAATTACCATATGCTCTTGAAGCAGGTACTCCCAATATAGCAGGTGTTATAGGTTTAGGTGCTGCAATTAGATATATAAATGATGTTGGAATAGATAAAATACATGAATATGAGCAAAACCTTAGAAAGTATTTAATAAGTAAATTAAGTAATCTTTCTAATGTTGATATTTATAATAAGAATAGTGAAGCTGCAATAGTAGCATTCAATGTTCAGGACGTTTTTAGTCAAGATACTGCTATATATTTGGATAAATATAATGTTTATGTAAGAGCAGGTAATCATTGTGCTAAAATATTAAAAGAAGAACTTGGAGTAAAGAACACTTGTAGGATAAGCCTAGCTTTTTATAATAGTTATGAAGATGTAGATAAATTGATAGGCGCTTTATCCAATGAGAATTTAAGTAGAGATATTATTTTTTAAGAGGTAGTAATATGGATCAAAATTTAAAAAGAGAAATTATATTAGATAATTATAACAATCCTCATAATAAAGGATTAGTTGATGATGAAAGATATGTAAAACTTAATATGAATAATACTTCTTGTATAGATGAACTAGATATACAAATACTATTTTCAGATGATAAAAAAAAGATTAAAGATATAAGATTTGAAGGTGAAGCATGTGCTATATGTACTTCCTCAGCTTCAATTATGACTAAAGAATTAGAGGGCAAAACAATTGAAGAGGCCAAGGAAATAGTAAACAATTTTGAAAATATGATAGATGAAAAAGAATATGATAAAGAAAAATTAGGCGAAGCAAATGTATATGAAGATACGGGTAAGCAACCTAATAGAAAAAAATGTGCTCTTTTGGCATGGTGGGGTATTGAAAAAGGAATAGAAGAAAACCATAGATAAGGTGATAATATGTTAGAACTTAAAGGAATAACTAAAGAAACTGTTGAAAAAATATCAGAAGCAAAAAAAGAACCTGAATGGATGAAAGAGTTTAGATTAAAAAGTTTGGAAGCCTTTAATGAAATTCCTCTTCCATCATTTGGACCGGAAATAAATCTTAATTTTGATGATATTATTTATTATAAGAGAACTCAAGATGACATTTATGATAATTGGGATAAAATTGATGCAAATACTAAGGATACTTTTGATAAGCTTGGAATAATAGAGGCTGAGGAAAAATATCTTGGTGGAATAGGTGCACAGTATGAGAGTGAAGTAATATATCATAATATGTTAAAAGAATTAAAAGAAAAAAATGTTATATTTGTAAGTACAGATACAGCTCTAAAAGAGTATCCAGAATTATTCAAAAAATATTTTAACAAACTTGTTAATTATAGGGAAAATAAGTTTACGGCTTTGAATGGCGCTGTTTGGAGCGGTGGAACATTTATATATATTCCTCCACATACTAAACTTGATAGGCCTCTTCAAAGTTATTTTAGAATAAATAGTAGTAATATGGGGCAATTTGAAAGAACTATAATTATAGTCGATGAAGGATCGGATCTTCATTATATAGAAGGTTGTACGGCACCTACTTATTCGTCATCTTCATTACATGCAGCTGTTGTTGAAATTTATGTAGAAAAAAATGCTAGATGTAGATATACTACTATACAAAATTGGGCAAATAATGTTTATAATTTAGTAACTAAACGTGCGATTGCTATGGAAGGTGCTTCTATGGAATGGATAGATGGAAATATTGGAAGTAAAGTTACTATGAAATATCCTTGTGTTGTTTTAAAGGGTGATAATTCATCTGGCACTTGCATTACGATAGCAGCTGCAAATTCTAATCAAGTGCAGGATACAGGTTCAAAGATGATACACATTGGAAAAAATACAAAGAGTAATATAATATCTAAGTCAATCGCATCTAATCGTGGAAATGCAACGTATAGAGGATTGGTTGATATTAAAAAAAGTGCTCTTAATAGTACATCTACTATTAAATGTGATACAATTTTATTAGATGATATTTCAAAAAGTGATACATTCCCAACTAATATAGTTGAAAATGATTCATCTGTGCTTGAGCATGAGGCAACTATTTCTAAAATAAGTGAGGAAAAGCTATTCTATCTTATGTCTAGGGGAATATCCGAAGATAAAGCAAAAGAGCTCGTTGTTTTAGGATTTATTGATGAATTTAAGAAAGAACTTCCTATGGAATATGCTGTTGAATTAAATCAATTGTTAAAAAGATATGTAGATGAGTAAGGTGGTAATATGTTAAAAACAACAAAATCAAGAAAAATAACTGTAATTATTCTTGGAATAGTTGTTTTTTTGTTGGCAATTATTTGTATAATGTTATTAGTAAATCTAAATAAGGTTAATAGTGTTAATAACAAATATAAGAGTGAACTTAAAGAAAATAATATTGTATATGGTATATCTATTGTAGATCAAATATATATATATGGAACTCATATGAATATCTATGGAAAAATATCTGATTTCTATGATATTGAAGAAATGTCAATGGTTTTGTATGATGAAAGTGTTGCTAAAACATATAATTTAGAGTATGAATATATAGATGATGTTGTTAGTTATCATTTGTCAGATAATATAAATGGTGGAATAGATTTAGAAGATATCGATATTGGAAATTATAGAGTTTTAATAAAAGTAAAATCAAATGGTAAAACTTATTATTACAGTCTTTATAATAAAACTACATATAATTTTATGGATTATTACACTATTACAAGAGACAATAAAAATAAGCATATTACTATAGAAAGTACTCTTACAAATATAAAAGTAAACGTAAAAAAATGTAAACTTCCAAATGATGTGTACGATATAACAATTGATGCTGGGCATGGTGGCGATGATTCTGGTGCTATAAAAAATGATGTTTATGAATCTTATATTAATTTAGAAGTTGCTCTTAAGGTTAAGGAATATTTAGAAAATCTTGGTTTAAAGGTAATATTAACTAGGGATGGAAATTATAATCCTGGAAATATTCCTGGAATTTCTGCATATGGTAAGGGTGGTAGAATTTCTATTGGTTATGAGTCTAAATCGAAATTTTTTATATCAATTCACTCTAATAATTTACCACTTAATCCTAGTACGAATGGTGTTGAAATATATACTTCTGACAATAATTCGAAAGAATTGGCTAAGATTTTTGCTGATAATATTGTTAAGGAAGTTGGAATAAACTATAGTACAAAGAAATATCAGAAAATTGATAACGGTGTTTATGTAAGAAACTTTACTACTTCTGAAATAAATGATCTAAAAAAAGAATTTTCTAAAAAAGGGTATAAAATGTATGAAACCATAACTACTAAAACTCAATATTATTACGTTATAAGAGAAACTGGTGGAATTATTACAGGGTCATATGTTGATGGTAGAAATAAATCTTATGCAGCAAATGATTATATGAACTCTAATGTTGGATTAGATGGTTATTTAATCGAAATGGGATATATGACTAACTCTAATGATTTGAAGTTGCTTCTTAATAAAAAAGATGAATATGCAAAAGCAATTAGCAATTCAATTAAGAAATATTTAAATATTACAAATTAAGTAAATATGTTTAGTGTTTTTATTAATTTTTAGAAAACAGTACTACAAAAACTTAAAAACTAGGAAAATATATATACATTTACCTAGTTTTTTTGATTTGTTTTATTTTTATAAATACTATATTATCTTATCGAAAGGAGAGATATTGATGTTAAATCAAGCAGTTTTAGTTGGAAGGTTAGTAAGGGATCCAGAATTAAAAGAAACTGATAGTGGGAAAAAGGTTACTAAAATCACTTTAGCAGTACCTAGGTCATATAAAAATATGAATGGTGAATATGAAACTGATTTTATAGAATGTGTGTTATGGAGTGGTATAGCTGAATCGACCGTTGAATATTGTAACAAAGGAGATTTGCTTGGGGTAAAGGGTAGAATTCAAACAAGAAATATAGAACTTGATGACACCAAAAAAATATATACAGAAGTTATAGCTGAAAAAGTTACGTTTTTATCTAATAAACGTGATTAATATAAAAAGACTGTTAACAGTCTTTTTTTGTTATATTTTCTTTAAAATATTCATAAAATATATCATCTGGTTTGAGATTAAATATTCTGGCAATATTATATGCCATATTATATGATAGTCTCCTGTCTCTATGTTCGATTTGCCAATAGAATGTTTTATTAATTTCTAATAGCTTTGCCATTGCGTTGTATGACAAATTTTTTTCTTCTCTTAATTTTTTTAGCTTTTCCATAAAATCCCTCTCATTTGATTATAACTTAAAATTATTTCTTTTTCAATAATAAGTTACGTTTTAGTTAACTTAAGTATTTAAAAACTTTTAATTGGCTATAATAAAAATATAAAAGGTGAAGTAGTATGATTTTAGGTATGAGGATTAGAGAGCTTAGAAAAAAGTGTGGCTATACACAACAACAACTTGGCAATCTGATAAAAGTAACGAAGGTTTCAGTTTGTTGCTATGAAAATGGAACAAGGACTCCAAATTTAGAAACTCTTTTGGATTTGGCTGAAGTATTGAATACAAATGTTGATTATTTAGTTGGAAGGGATATGATGGCAGTTTCTGAAAATATTCCCTTTTATATTTCTAAAGAGGAAATAAAAATACTTCAAGAATTAAGAAAATCACCTAAATTATATGAAAAATTTATTACTGAACCTAAAAGAGCAATATCTATGATAGAACATACTTTAAAATAGTATGTTTTTTTGCCTACACCAAAAATAATATAGTTCATAAAATAAGTTGTAAGAACAATTATGATTGGAGGTATTATCATAAAAAAAATATTAACTAAGCGAGAAACAGAGGTATTCCAATTATTAATAAAGAATAAAAGCACAAAAGAAATTGCAGAGGAATTAAATATAAGTGAAAAGACGATAAGAAATCATATTTCCAATGCAATGCAAAAGTTGGAAGTGAAAGGAAGAGCAAGCGCTGTTATAGAACTGCTTAGATTGGGAGAATTAAAATTGTAGTCGTTTTAAACGACTTTTTTCATTATTTTGAAATGCTATCATATTATTAAATAGGTGATAACATGTTAAAGAGAATATGCACAAGAAAGTTGATTATAACGAGTCTTACGCTAGTTTTATTATTGATTATTTATTTGATTCCTACTCCTGGAGATGATAGTGATACTCTTACAAATAAAAGTGTTCACTATTCTACAGATGCTAAGTTACAGGAAGTTTTTTTGCTTGATGATACTTCTTATGTAGCTCGTACTAATATTCCAATTGGTGACATAAAAGATATAGAGGAAAAATGTAGATATCTAATAGAAGTTTTAACTATTGATGGTAAGAAAGATAGTATAATTCCAAATGGATTTACTCCAATTATTCCAAATGGTACTGAAATTTTGGGACTTACATATGAGGATGGTATAGTAAAAGTTAATTTTTCTGATACTATTCTTACAATAAATAAAGAATTAGAAGAGAAGATGGTTGAAGCAATAACTTATACACTAACAAGTATAGAAGAAGTTAAGGGTGTAATTATATATGTAAACGGAGAAATACTTACTAGACTTCCACAAAGTAAAACTACATTGCCAAGTTTATTAAATAGAGATTTTGGTATAAATAAAACGTATGATATACATTCCTCAAATGACATTACAAGTGTTGTGATATATTATTTAAATAAACATAATGATGATTATTATTATGTACCAGTTACTTCATATACAAATGACAAGAGAGAAAAAATACAAATTATAATAGATGAATTAGCAGCTGGACCAACATATGAGAGCAATTTAATGAGCTTTGTAAATTCTAATGTAAGATTATTGAGTTATGAAGAATTAGATAAAGAATTGAAATTGGTTTTTAATACTTATATATTAAGTGATGTTGATAGTAAAGATATTTTGGAAGAGGTAGTTTACTCAATAGCACTTTCTATTAGAGATAATTATGATGTTGAATCTGTTTCAATTTATGTAGATGATGAAGAAATTGTAAAAAGTGTTATTAAAGATATTGAAAATTAAAAAAAAATATAGTATAATGACTCTATCAGTTGATGAGATGTCTCAGTAGCTCAGCTGGATAGAGCAATGCCCTTCTAAGGCAGTGGTCGGGGGTTCGAATCCCTCCTGGGACGCCAAATTGATATTAACTCATTGATTTGAGTTCGATAAAACAGCTTTATAGCTGTTTTTTTGTAATATAAATAACCTCATTTTTCATAATGAAGTTATTTATAATTCAGGATTTTCATAATCAAATGAATCTTTTATAGTTGCATACAGAACTATTATACTAGCTACAAGGGTTAACCAAGATGCTTCGATTTGGAGATTTTCACTAGCTAGTTCTCTTTCTGAAACATCTCCTTTTTGTATATGTTGATAATTTAATACTAAAAATATAGCTGAAGTTACTAGGATTATACTTCTATTTAAAATTGATAAGTTTTTATCCATTCCTTTACTAAAAAAAGACTTCTTTTTTTGTAATACATTTTTATTGTTATAAAGAAGAACTATTGATAATATTACAGTACCCATGTATACATATGTAGTATATATTTGTTTGTTTATTAAATCTATTTCTTTTTGTTTTTTATCCATAATTATTCTTTTGCTTTTTCTTTCAATTTTTTAATTTCTTCTAATTCACTAACAGTTACAAATTGATATCCTTTTTCTTTTAATGCTGGTATTATTATTTTCAAAGCATTGTAAGTTCTTTCATACATGTCATGCATTAATACAATATCGCCATCTTCGATTGAATTTAGTGCTCTTTTAGCTATTTCTTCACTTGATTTTAATTTCCAATCTTTTGTGTCTACGTTCCAAAGTATTATTTTCAAATTTGTTGAGTTTCTTAGTTTTTTATTTATACTTCCATATGTTGGTCTTAATAGTTTTGGCGTATAATTTGTTATAGATTCTATGGTATTTTGTGTTAAATTTATTTCACTTTTTATATTTTCTGTGCTAAGCCTTGATAACCATTTATGACTATATGAATGATTTCCTATTTCATTTCCATTTTTAATCATTGTATTTAGTGTGTTACTAAAAGTTTTTGCTTTATTTCCAACTACAAAAAATGTAGCACATGCATCATTTTCTTTTAGAAATTCAAGTATATCTGTTGTATATTTACTTGGCCCATCATCAAATGTGAGTGCTACTACTGGCAGATTTGGATCTATTATCTTAGTAATGTCTCCGGTATTTATTACAAGTGGTTCATTTTTTTTATTACAACCGCTAACTATTATGAGGAGAAGCATTGTCATAATTATCTTTTTTAACATGAGTTTCACCACTATAAATATATTCATTATTTTTTGTGATATAATAAAATTGGGTGTGATTTTATGAATATTAAATGTATAGTAGTAGGGTGGTTGCAAGAAAATTGTTACATAATAACAAAGAATAATGACGCTATAATAGTTGATCCTGGGGATGAATTTGATAGGATAGAGATGAATTTAGACAATTATAATGTCAAAGCTATTTTAATTACTCATTATCATGATGATCATATTGGTGCTTTGGATAGTGTTGTTAATAAGTACAATGTTCCAATATTTGATTATAAAAGTGTAAATAAAAATGTTAAGATTGGTGATTTTGATTTTGAAATAATCGATACTAAAGGTCATACTGAAGATTCAGTTACTTTTTATTTTAAAAAAGACAAAGTAATGTTTACTGGCGACTTTTTATTTAAAGATTCAATTGGAAGGTACGATTTTCAAAATAGTAGTTATGAGGATATGTTAAAAAGTATAGAAAAGATAAAGATGTATCCTCTTGATGTAACTATATATCCTGGACATGGTGAACATAGTAGTTTGGGGTATGAAGTACAAAATAATATTTTTTTAGCATAATTGAGGTGCTATAATACGATAAGAGGAAATGTATATGAAGATAATAAGATATAATCCAAATATTAAATACGGTTTATCTAGTAGTCAAGTTGAACAAAGAAAAAGAGATAATTTAGTAAATAAGGATGTTACTGTAAAAACTAAAACTATTCCACAAATAATACTTACGAGCACAATTACTTTATTTAATCTATTAAATATATTTTTAGCTGTTTGTGTACTCCTTGTTGGCTCATATAAGAATGTATTATTTTTAGGCGTTATTTTATGTAATACTGTAATAGGAATTATTCAAGAAATACAGGCTAAAAAGGTAATAGATAAATTAAATTTAATTTCAAAATCTAAAATAAAGGCTATACGTGATGGCAAGGTTGTTGAGCTTTCCCATGAAGAACTTGTTTTGGATGATTTAATTATATTATCATCAGGAGATCAAATTATAGTTGATTCGGTGATAATTGATGGAGAATGTGAAATTAATGAATCTGCGATAACTGGCGAAGATAAATCAATACATAAGAAAAAAGATGATGATATTTTATCTGGAAGTTTTATAGTTAGTGGTTATGTTGTTGCACGTGTAAATCATATAGGTGAAGAAAATTATATTTATGTTATTTCAAAAGATGCTAGTCACATGAAAAAACATAAATCTGAGATAGTAGGGTCACTTAATAAAGTTATAAAAGCGATTTCTATAATAATAATTCCACTAGGAGCTTTATTCTTTTATATGCAATATAATTTAAGTGGAAATACACTTCATGATGCGGTTATTAACACGGTAGCAGCTCTTCTTACAATGATTCCTGATGGACTTATTCTTTTAATAAGCACAGTTTTTGCACTTGGTGTTATAAGAATGTCTAAGTACAAAATTTTAGTTCAAAATTTATATTGTTCTGAAAATTTGGCTAGGGTAAATGTTCTTTGCTTTGATAAAACTGGTACAATAACTGAAGGTAAAATGGAAGTTAGTGATATAATTCCAATTTCAAATATATCTAGAAGTGATATAGAAAAAGCATTAAGCGATTTTTGCTTTAATAGCAAGGATAATAATTCGGTTATGAACGCTATTAAAGAAAAGTATTATGTTTTTTCTGATTTGAAGGCCAAAAAAATCTTGCCATTTTCTTCTAAAAATAAATATTCTGGTGTAACTTTTGATAATAATATTACTTATATATTAGGTGCACCTGAATTTGTAATGAAAGACGATTATTCTAAGATTTCTAGTGATGTTAATAAATATTTGGATGATTATAGAGTGTTACTTTTGGCAAAATCAAACAATGAGTTTATTGGAGATGATTTGCCTTGCAATATGGAAAGTGTCGCTCTTGTTTTGTTTAGGGATAAGGTTAGGAAAGATGCAGTTAAGACGATAAATTATTTTAAAAATCAAGGTGTTGATTTAAAGATAATATCTGGTGATAATCCAAAGACTGTGTCTTCAATAGCTAAGAGAAGCGGATTTGATACTGTGAGTTCAATTGATGCATCTACCATTGATAATGATGATGATTTAAGAGAAGCGGTAAGAAAATATAATATATTTGGTAGGGTTTCACCATTTCAGAAGAAAAAAATAGTAAAGTTTTTACAAGATGACAAAAAAGTAGTTGCATTTGCAGGTGATGGTGTAAATGATGTATTGGCATTAAAACAATCAGATTGCAGTGTTACTATTGCTAGTGCATGCGAAGCTGCTAGAAATGTTTCAGAACTTGTTCTTTTAGATTCTGATTTTTCAAAAATGCCATATGTTGTTGCTGATGGAAGAAGAAATATAAATAATTTGGAAAGATCTGCGGTTTTATTTTTAACTAAAACTATGTATGCTTCAATACTTGCACTAATATTTTTATTTGTAAATGAAAAATATCCCTTTATCCCAATTCAGACATCATTAATAAGTGTAACTACAATTGGAATTCCATCATTTGTATTGGCTCTTGAAAAAAATGAGGATTTAGTACATGGCAAATTTTTAATTAATGTCTTAAAAAAGGCAATACCAGGTGCATTAACAGTTGTTTTTAATATCATATTTATACTGATATTGTCTGATGTTTTAAATTTGTCACAAGAATTAGTTAGTACATTTTCTGTTGTATTAACTGCAACAACTGGTTTTTTAGTTATATATAAGGCATGTATACCATTTAATCCACTTAGGTTATCTTTACTTGTAGTATTAGTTGGTATATTTACTGGAGCTTATTTGTTATTTCCAGGATTATTCTCATTGACACATTTAAGTGCCAAAAATATTGTTTTATTGATAATTTTAGTTTTATCTGCTATAATTATATATACACTGCTTAGTATAGTTACAGCAAAGGTTTTTAATAAGAATAAAAAGGTTTTGAGTAAATTATAATTATATAAAGTTAAGTTGCTTAATATAATATAATTGAAGAGGTGAAGAAAGAATGTCTCGTATTTATGAGAATAAAAAATATATAAAGATAGTAGAAGATATAATGTTTAATAGTGCATTTGTAAAATTAAAGAATGATGATCATCATGGAACTATAAAGTATGATCATTGTAGAAGAGTTTCATATTTGTCTTATTTGATTGCGAGACTGTTTAGATGTGATTATGTTGCTTCTGCTAGAGCAGGGTTGTTACATGATTTCTTTTATGGTGGAAGACTTGAAAAACAAGAAAATTCATACTTAAATCATCCAATAACAAGTGCTAGAAATGCTAGAAAGTATTTTGGCGTTAGTAAAAAGGAAGAAAGTATTATAAGAACTCATATGTTTCACCAAATATTAATTAAGAAAATATTCCCATTTATAAATAGAAAAGAGCATGCTAAAGTGTTTGAATCAAAACCAACGTGTGCCGAAGGATGGATAGTTTGTATTGCAGATTTATTAATATCAGTATATGAAGTAGCCGCTTATAAGTTAAGAAATACAATAAAATATGTATATAATGTTTCAATGTTATTTTTATTTAATTATATGTTTCAATTACAGTAATTTAGTGTTGCTGTTTTTTTTATTTTTTTGTATAATGTATTTGTGTCTACGTAGCTCAGTAGGATAGAGCAATCGCCTCCTAAGCGATAGGTCGGCAGTTCGATTCTGCCCGTGGACGCCATTTTGTTTATTATATTCATTTAATTATATGGATTTTGTGATATAATCTTTTTCGCGGAGGGTTTATGAATAAGAAAAATATTAGCACTTTGTCTAGATATACAATATTAAAAGGTTATTTAGAACAAATTAAAAAGAAACAACCAAAACCAAGTGTAAAAAAACACATTATTAAATAAAAAATATATCATTAGATATATTTTTTTTATTACTTTAATATTCCTTCTACAATTTTAATGACTTCTTTTTTCATAATATCATAGTTTATTTCTTTGTGTTTGTGATAAACGATTTCGTGGCATAGGTTTTCTATAATTCCAATTATTATATGAACCTTTTCATAAGCATTATCTATTATTATATTATTGTTTTTTAAAATGTCTACTATCCTTTTTGTTATTGTTAGTTCCTGTGTGCTGAAAATTTTTGCTATGTCATCATCTATGTGAGACATAGATATCATTTCTTCATGTGCTTTTTTTGACAATGTATGTGTTTTAATAAATATATCAATCATGTTATTTAATAGAACATCTAAGTTCTTTACCTCAATTTTTGTATTTTCAGAGATTTCAATCATTGGGAACATTATCTTGTCCGAATAATTTTTAACTCCTTCTATAAATATTTCTTTCTTATCATTGAAGTACTGATAAATAATTCCTGTTGAAACACCTGCATATTCGGCTATTTCTGTTGTATTAGTATTGTGATATCCTTTTTCACATATTAGTTCAAAACCTTTTTCTATTATTTTATTTCTTTTTTCAATTGATCTTTTTTGTGTTGGCATTCTTGTTTCTGACATAATATCACTTTCCTTTAAGGTTTATTATACGATGTATAAAAAAATAAATCAATATGTGATAAAACATTCATATTTTATTGACTAATTATATAAATATAAGTATAATGTGTATGAATGTGATAAAATATTCATATTTCAAGAAAGGAATTATTATGAAAGAACTTATTAAATTTAAAAACGTTAAAAAAACTTATAACATTGGTGAAAAGAAATTTAATGCTTTAGATGGTATTGATTTTTCTATAAATAAGGGTGAATTTGTTGTTATTTTGGGGCCAAGTGGTGCTGGTAAATCAACTCTTTTAAATCTTTTGGGTGGTATGGATAAAGCAACTAGTGGTGAGATAATAGTTGGTGATGAGAAAATATCTGATTATACAGATCAACAACTTACAAATTATCGTGCTGAAAATGTTGGATTTATTTTTCAATTCTATAATATTTTGCCTACATTAACTGTACTTGAGAATGTTGAATTAGTTAATGATATAGTGAAAAAGCCTAAAAATGCTAAAAAGATTTTAAAAGAAGTAGGTCTTGAAAAACATTATTCAAAGTTTCCTAATCAATTGTCAGGTGGAGAGCAGCAAAGAGTTTCAATAGCGCGTGCTATAGCAAAAGATCCATTACTTTTGTTATGTGATGAACCAACAGGTGCTCTTGATTCTAAAACAGGTGTTGAAGTATTAAAATTATTAAAGAAACAATGTGATGCTAATAACGGCGAAAATACAGTTATAGTGGTTACTCATAATGCACTTATAGCTGAAATAGCTAATAGGGTAATTCATATTAAAAATGGTAAAGTTGAGAGTAATGAGGTAAATAAGAAAATTAAAAATATTGATGAGGTAGTGTGGTAATATGTTAAAAAGAAAGATGTTTAGAGACATTAAAAGTAACTTATCACAGTTTGTTGCAATATTTTTAATGGTTTTCTTAGGAGTATTGGTTTACAGTGGAGTTAGATCATATATGGATGGTATGAGTGCTACTGCAGACAAATTTTATACAGAAAATAATTTACAAGATTTAAATGTAATGGGGAGCAATTTTACTGTTGATGATTTAAATAAGATTAAAGCTATAAAACATGTTAATGGTGCTGAGCGTAAACTTGTTTTAACGGCATCTATGAAATCTAAAGAAGATAGAGTATTACAACTTAATTTTATTGAATCAAATGAAATATCTGAATTTTACATTATGGATGGAAAAAAATTTGATAAGAATATATCAGGTATTTGGTTAGATAATTTTTACGCAGAAAAGAATAATTTAAAGCTTGGTGATGTGATAACAATTATATATGATGGCTATTCATTTGATGAAAAAATAGTTGGACTTATAAATGTTCCGGATCATGTTTATGATGTTAAGGATGAAACTTCAATATTTCCAGATCATAGTGATTATGGCTTTGTTTATCTTTCAATAAATGAATTTCCAGAGGAATATGTAAAACAAGTAGCCATGAAAAAGCTTGGAATAACTGATGAAGGTATATTTAATTCTCTTGTTCCTAATTTTAATTATAAGGATGAACTTATATTTAATTATGTTATGGTTGATGTAGATAAAGAAGATAATAAATCAGCAGTAAAAAGCGATATTGAAAATGAAATATCAAATGCACTTGCAGTTATAGATATTAAAGATACAGCTTCTTATTCTGTTTATCAAGGTGAAATAGAAGAGGGAGAAACATATGTTGGTGTATTTTCATTTTTGTTCTTATTTATAGCAATTTTATCAGTCATTACTACAATGACAAGGGTTGTTAAAAAACAAAAAATTCAAATAGGAACGCTTAAGGCACTGGGATTTAAAAATAGTAGGATTGTTTTCCATTATGTAGGATATGGTTTCTTTGTTTCATTATTTGCGGCTATAGTTGGTTTAGCAGCTGGTCCACTTTTGATAGGAAGATTGTTTATAGGAATGGAAATGTCTTATTTTCAGATTCCAAATGGTTTTGCGGCTGTAAATCCTAGTAGCTTTTTAGTGGCAGCTATAGTTGTTTTGATTGTTTCGCTTGTTACTTATTTTACGTGTAGGAAAGAGTTAAGGTTGTCTCCAGCAGAATCTTTGAGAGTAAGTTTGCCTAAGGTAAAAAAGAGTGATATTGCTGTTACCTCTAAAGGAATTTTTTCTAAACTTAAATTTTCTAGTAAATGGAATTTAAGAGATATACTTCGAAATAAAACTAGAACTTTAATGGGAATTGCGGGTATTGCTGGTTGTAGTATGATATTAGTATGTGCATTTGGAATGCTTGATACATTACACCATTTTATAAGTTGGCAATTTGATGATTTGTATAATTTTAAATATAAATTATCATTAAAAGAAGATTATACTGACAATGAATATGATGATATTACAAAGAAATATGGTTATAATACATCAGAAACATTAGGTATTGAAATTAAAACTGGTAATATTAAGAAATCAAATAATATATTTGTTACAGATGCTTCAAATTATGTTAGATTCACTGATAAAAATTTAAATTACATAGAATTATCAGATGATGGAATTTATGTTACGGAAAAATTGGCAAGTAGTAATGGTTATAAAATAGGTGATGTTATTAAGTGGCATATATATGGAGATAAGAAATATTACGAAAGTAAAATAGTTGGATTTGATCGTGATCCACAAAATCAAAATATTAAAATGACAAGAAAATATTTAGAATCTTTAGGAATAGAATATAAAGCAGATACGGTTTATACTAATTCTAATATAGATAAATCTGCTCAAATTGATGGTGTAAAACTTATTCAAGATAAAATTGCTCTTGAAGAGGGTATGAACTCAATGCTTAATACTATGAAGTCTATGATTATACTTTTAATAGCAGTTGCTGCAGTTTTGGGATGTGTTATTATATACAATTTGGGTATTTTATCATTTACTGAAAAACAATATCAATTTGCTACTTTAAAGGTTTTAGGATTTAATGATAAAAAAATTAAGAAAATTTATGTTAAACAAAATAATTGGATAACGTATATATCTATTATTATTGGTTTACCACTTGGATTTTGGCTTACTAACTTCATATTTACGATGGCATTAGCTGATTCTTACGATATGAGTGCACATATCAATGTTATATCATATTTACTTTCTGCAATTGGAACTTTGATTGTGTCATTTATAACTTCTTATGTTTTAGCTAAAAAAGTTAATAAAATAGATATGGTAAGTAGTTTAAAGGGAAATGAATAATTAGAAGTCGTTTGACTTCTTTTTTTATGCTATAATTTATCTATTGGAGGTAATTATGATAAAAATTAATAATAATGATTTTATTGAAAAATTTAATGAAATAAATTTTAGAGTTAGAAATTATAATAATGAGAGTTATTTAACTTTAAACAGTTCAATAGACTTTTATCCTTCTATTATAAATAATCAAGTTATAAGTGGTTCTATTGAACTAAAGTTAGATTTGAGCAATATTTCATGTTTGAATGATTTAGTAGGTAAGAACTTTAATGGTGATATAGGTTCAATAAAAATTTCAATATTTAATGATGGGGTTTGTGAGCATAAGTTATATGATAAGTTTAATGTTTCTATAGAAAGTATGGATGGTAGATATTTAAAAATTTTGGTTTCTGCAGATGATTTTGATTATTCTGGAATTGGTGTTATTTCATATTTATATACTACAGATAGTGTTAATTTTAATCTTGATAATTTTAAAAAGTGCAGTGAAAGAAGAGTTTCAGAACATACTATTTCCAAATATTTTATAGAGTGTTAAATGATTCTTAATGTAAGTGGTAGGACAGATGTAGTAGCATTTTATTCAGAGTGGTTTATGAATAGATATTCTGCTGGGTTTGTTGATGTTAGAAATCCATTTAATCCAAAACTTGTTAGTAGAATATATTTTGATGATGTAGACGCTATAATGTTTTGCACTAAAAATCCAATGCCAATTATTGATAAATTAAAACTTATAAATAAGCCAATATTATTTCATGTTACTTTAACGCCGTATAAAAGAGATATTGAACCAAATGTTCCTGATAAACTTGAAGTGATAAATGCTATAAAAAAAATATCATCTATCATTGGAAGTGACAACGTGTATGTTAGATATGATCCAATATTTATAAGTGAAAAATATCCGGTTTCATACCACATAAAAGCATTTGATAGGGTATGTGAATTATTGTCTGGTTTTGTAAAACATATTATTGTTTCATTTGTTGATGATTATAAGAATGTTAGAAATAATAAAAAAACACTAAATATTAAAGAATTTAGTGATGAAGATTACAAATTAATTGGAACTAATTTTAGTATGTCTGCATCTAAATATGGAATTACTGTGCAAACATGTTTTGAAGAAAAAAATCTATGTGAATATGGTTTTATTAAAGGAGAATGTTTATCACATACTCTTGCGTTTAAATTAACTGGAAAAACAAATTATAAATCCTGGACAGCTAGGAAGTGTAAATGTGTTCAAATGGTCGATATTGGTGTGTATAATTCTTGCAAGCATTTTTGCAAATACTGTTATGCTAATTATGATGAACAAAAAGTTAAACTTAATTTTCAAAATCATGATCCTAATTCATCTTTATTAGTTGGACACGTAGAACATGATGATATTATAAAGGTTAGAAGAAAGTGATGACAAAAACTTTAAATTTTAGTATAATTTTCTTAGTGAGGTGATAATTATGAATATAACTTGGTTTATTTTAATTATTTTATTATTTGTAATTATTCCCCAAAACAATAAACAAATGCAAAATATAATATTAAAAAATAAAAGAAGGAAAGGTGTAAAAAGAAGCATGCCAAAAGAATTAATAAAGGAATTTATAGGAAAAAATTGTTCTATTTTATTATTTAATGAAACATTTGGAATAACTGGTAAAATAGTAGCTGTTGAGGAAAATTGGTTGAAGGTAGAGGAAAAAAACAATATTCAATTAATAAATGGCGATATGATTAGAAATATAACTATTCTTCCTGAAAAAAAGAAAAACTAATTTAGCAAATATATTGATATTGTTAAGTATGTTGCAAAGAGGCACCATAGTAGATATGGAATTTGCAAAATTCCAGACATTTTGTTTCTTTTAAAGAAAATTGCTATCATTATTATTATAGATATTACCAATAGTATAATCCATATTATGGCTAAAAATCTTAGTTTTAATGTAAAGAAAATAATTGACCACGAGTAATTTAAAAATAGTTGAGCTATGTAAATTGACTTAGTTTTTAAGTCATTTTTTTTATTTTCAATTAGTAATCCATAGGATATTCCCATTAGTATATAAAGTATAGTCCATACTACTGGAAATATCCAACCTGGTGGAGATATTTTAGGCCTGTTTATAATAGTGTAATCAATCGAACTATTTGTTATTAAACCTATTATAAATCCTATAACAACAGGTATTAATATAGATTTTATGTAAATTTTAACGTCATTCATGTAAAATCCTCCTTTATTTAAATATATATATTTTTAATAATAATTATGCAGTGTATAATTGTTTTGAGGTGTTGTATGAATAATATTATACGTTTATTAGTTTTCAATTTTTTATTTTTAATTATATTGTGTATACTAATGTTAACTAGTAGTTTTTGGTTATTTTTTACCTTTATTGTTTTATTTATAACTATTTATTTTCTTTTATTAAGAAAACTAATGTCTAATATAAATGTGTGGATTGTTGTTTTTACTATTATAATTGATATTTTAATTATGCTTTTTTTATTATTTTATGGTATTAATACTAAATTCTTAAAAACTTATACTAATATGGATTTTGGTATAGAAACTTATACTAGTGCAGTTGATAAGGATAGTGATGGTATTGATGATCAAACAGACATATTAAATAATGCGTATAAATATATAAGTACTAAGCCAAAATATAAAAGTAAATATTATGGAACTGGTTATCCAGATGATTCTTATGGTGTATGCACTGATGTAGTAGCTTTTTCACTTTTAAATGCAGGATATGATTTGATGGAATTAGTAAATGAAGATATAAAGCTACATAGAGTTGATTACAATATTGATGTAATAGATAAGAATATAGATTTTAGAAGAGTTAAAAATTTAAACGTATATTTTTCACGTACAGCTATATCACTTACTGTAGATATAAATAAGATTGATGAATGGCAAGGTGGAGATATAGTTGTTTTTAAGCATCACATAGGAATTGTATCTGATAAAAGAAATAGCAAGGGAATACCTCTTATAATACATCACGCTAATGAATTTCAAAAAAATTATGTAGAGGATATACTTGAAAGTCATAATGACATAATTGGACATTATAGAATAAGTTAATGTGTTATAATTATAATAGGAGATGATTAAAAATGTTAGAAAAGAAATATATAGAATTATTAGTTGATAGATGTATAAATTTTGATAAATCTAAATCTGTATTAATTTCATATAAAAAAGATAATAAAAATTTTATTGATAAATTGGTTGATTATATTCATCAAAAGGGTGTTCAAGATATTTATTTAGATGAAGAAGATGTCTATTTAACACGTGATAAGTTGATTAATTCTACGATTGAGGAAATTGAAAATGATTCTTATTTTGATAAAAGTATTTGGGATGAATATGCGAAGAAAGATGCTGCATTTTTAACTTTTGATTCTGAATACCCACATTTTTTTGACGATGTTGATGAGGCAAAAATAAGTGCTGCGGGTAATAAGAAACGTAAAACTAGACCATTATTCAGAGAAAAAGAAACGAGTTATCAAATCCCATGGTGTATAGCGGCTCTTCCTAATAAGATTTGGGCTGATGATATGTTTCCTAATGAAAAAGATTCATATCAAATGCTAGAGGATGTTATTTATAAAATGTGTATGGTTGATACACCTAATCCTATAGAAAGTTGGAATGAATATTTGAATAATGTAAAATTAAGAAGCAAAAAATTAAATAGTATGAAAATTAAGCAATTGCACTATTCTAATAATTTAGGAACGGATTTTACAATATCTATGCCAGAAGATTTCTTATGGAAAAGTACTGCCGATGATGGAGATAATATGCTAGTAAATATGCCTAGTTATGAAATATTTTCATCACCAGACTATAGAACTGCTAATGGAATAGTTTATTCTTCGAGACCTCTTTTGTATAATGGTGGTATAATTGATGAATTTTATATTGAATTTAAAGATGGAAAAGCTATTAATTATGATGCTAGGACAGGAAAAGAATTATTAAAGGGGATAATTGAGACTGATGCACAAGCTGCTTATTTAGGTGAAGTTGCACTTGTAAATAATGATTCTCCTATATCCAATACGGGTTTAGTATTTGGTACGACACTTTTTGATGAAAATGCGGCATGTCATATAGCACTTGGTGATGCATTTCCTGATACAATACCTAATTTTCAGAATTATACTAGGGAAGAATTGATGAAATTGGGACTTAATCATTCAGTTACTCATGTTGATTTTATGATAGGTACTTCTGATTTAAATATAAGTGCTGTTTGTGAGAATGGTGAAGTGCAAATATTTAAAGATGGAAATTTTGTTATATAAAGTAATATAGAAATATATTACTTTTTTCATTTTTTAGTGGAATCATTCATATGTTTAACTGGTGATTTCATGTATATAGATAATAAAAGATTTTCATTTTTTTTCAAACTATTGATAGTATTAATGGGTACTTATGGGTTGTATAAAGCATGCTTTTTTAATAAAGTTTCTTTAGAAGAACATTTTTCGTATTATACTAATCTTAGTAATTTAATTTGTGTTATATATTTTTTAATAATTATTGTCCGTACGGTTATTGTTAAAAAAATAGATACAAAGTATTATGTTTTAAAGGGCGCGGTTGTGGTTATGATAGCGGTAACTGGATTAGTATATAATTTTATATTGAGGCCTTTTATGTCGGATGTAGAAGGAGTTATGGATTTACATAGTTTTTCAAATTATATTGTACATTTAATAATTCCCGTTATGGTTATTCTTGATTGGTTATTATTCGATAAAAAGGGTAATTTAAAAAGCAAATATTCTATTTATTGGTTAGTTATACCGTTTATGTATTGGATATTTATATGTATTAGAGCAAATTTTGCAAAACCATTTATGTATACAGGAAGTAAATATCCGTATTTTTTTATAGATATTGAGGAATTTGGATTGGGTATAGTAATAGTTAATGTAATTCTTGCTATAGCGGCAATACTTTTACTTGGGTTTATACTTTGTAAAATTGATAATAAATTATCAAAAAAGGCATAACTATGTGAATATATTTTAATGTATAATATGTTTGGTGATAATATTGAATAAAGAAATTAAATATATTGATATAACATTAGACAATATGGATGATGCTTCTAGTATATATAATGATGATATTTTGAATGAGGAGTTAAGTGATTATATTTTAAAACAAGCAATGGGTATATTTCCTAAGCAAAAAGTTATTATTAAAATAAAACCATTATTTGAGATAAACCAATCAGAAAAAGAAAAATTAGTCGACATGATTAGAAAAAATTATGGAATAGATATCAGAGAAAGCTTGATACGAAGAAAGTATGAATTAATAAAGAAAATAATACTTATGTTAGTGGGAACTGTATTTATATTAGTGTCTGAATTATTGGAATCAAATGGTATTATGCTTATGCCAGAAATATTTTTGATAATATCTTGGGTTGCAATATATGAAGCAATTTATAGTTTTATTTTTGTTGATACAAAAGAAATGATTAAAACAAAAAGATTAAAAAAACTTACCAATTGCAAAATAGAGTTTATTTAGTGATAAGAGTAGAGTCAAAAGTAATACAATTTTATATAGTATGATAGAAGGAGGACATTGTATGAAAAAATGTTTTTTAGCTATCATACTTTTATTTTTATCATTTTTCTTCATAGTTTCTAATTGCTTTGCAATATCTGGAATAGATGTTAGCAAATATCAGGGAAATATAGACTACTCATTAGTTAAAAGTTCTGGAGTTGAAATAGTGTATATAAGAAGCAGTCTTGGAAATGGCTATGTTGATCCATATTTTAGACAAAATTATAATAATGCTAAAGCGAATAATTTAAGTGTTGGAGTATATCATTTTTTAACTGCTCGAAATACAAATGAAGCGTTAGAGCAAGCAAGATTTTTTTCAAGTGTTGTATCTGGTTTACAAATAGATTGTTTATTGGCTATGGATTTTGAATCATTTGATGGATTATCTAATTATGAGATTAATCAAATAGCAATTACGTTTTTGAAAGAAGTTGAAGTATTGACAGGTAAGAATATGGTTGTATATTCTGATAGTTATAATGCTCATAATGTTTTTAATTCAACAATTCTTTCAAATTATCCTTTATGGATAGCAGAATATGGTGTAAATAGGCCTAATTGGAACAATTGGATTGGTTGGCAATATACAGATCAAGGTTTAATAAGTGGAATAACTGGCTATGTTGATAGAGATGAATTTACTAATGATATATTTTTGACTGATAGAACTCATGTAAAAGAACCTAGCATAGAATCTACAAAGGTAATGTATTATTCTGTAAAAAGAGGCGATACACTTTATAAAATTGCTAGAGAGTATAATGTAACGGTATCTAAGATAGTATCTTGGAATAACATACAAAACCGAAATTTGATATATCCAGGTCAGGTATTAAAAATAATAACTGATTATAAGCATCAATATACTGATAATATTTCTAGTGATACTTATGTTGTAAAAAAAGGTGATACACTTTATAAAATAGCAAGCAAATATGGTGTAACTATTTCTAATTTAGTATCTTGGAATAATATACAAAATCCAAACCTTATATATCCTGGAGAGGTTATTACAATTAAATCTTCAAATAATAGTCACTTATTTAAATACGTTGTAAAAAAAGGCGATACTTTGTCTTATATAGGAGTTTTATATAATACGAGTGTTTATGAACTTGTAACAATTAATAATATCAAAAATGCTAATTTTATATATGTTGGTCAAATACTATACATTCCATATACCTATATTAATTGACAAATGTTTATGCAAATAATATACTTTTAGTGGAAGGTAGGAGATAATATGGAACTATCGACTATTATAATTGCAGCCGGATCTGGTAAAAGGATGAAGTCTGAAAAAAGTAAACTTATTCATAAAATATATGATAAAGAACTTATAAAGAGAGTATATGATTTAGCGTCTAGTCTTGGTCATGATATTGTTGCCGTTGTTGGTTATAAAAAAGACCAAATTATGAATTTACTTGGAGAAAGTGTGCGTTACGCCTATCAAGAAGAACTTCTTGGTACTGGTCATGCTGTTATGATGACAGAAAAATATTTTTCTAATAAATCTGGTAAGGTACTTGTTCTTTATGGAGATGTTCCAATATTAAGAAAGGAAACTATAGAAAAACTTATTAAACAAAGCATTAATAATAATGATGACGCAACTATACTTACTGCTATAGTTGATAATCCATTAGGATACGGAAGAATAATTAGAGATTTGAATGGTGAAATAGAAGAAATTGTTGAGGATAAAGATGCAACTTCTGAGCAAAAAAGAATACGCGAAGTAAATTCCGGTATATATTGTTTTGATATAGAAGAGTTATTTAAAGCGTTGAAGGATGTAAAATCAAATAATGCACAAAATGAATATTATTTGACAGATGTTATTAAAATAATGAAGCAAAAAGGTTTAAAAATTGGTACTTCATTATGCTTGGATTCTGATGAAATACTTGGTATTAATGATAAGTGCCAACTAGAGTATGTTACAAACTGTTTAAAGCTTAGAATAAATAAAAAACATATGTTGGATGGAGTTGTTTTGATTGATAAAAATAATACATATATTTATGATGATGTTCAAATAGGTGTTGATACAGTAATATACCCTAATGTAACTTTAAAGGGAAAAACTATTATTGGTAAAAACTGTACGATAGGTTCTAATTCATATATTAATAACTGTATAATTGGTGATGATACTATTGTTAAACCTGGTGAAGTATTAGAAAATGTTGAAAAGTAGGTGCTTTTATGGAAGAAATTTTAAGAAATATAATTAAAAAATTAAGTGAAAAAGGAAAGACAATAGCAACTATGGAATCTTGTACTGGCGGTGCTTTAGCTAATGAAATTACTAGTATAGAAGGTGCTAGTGATATTTTGAAGTTTAGTGCTGTTACATATTCAAATGAATACAAAATTAAAATGGGAGTAGATAGTAAGTTAATAGATGAATTTAGTGTTTATAGTGTAGAAGTTGCTAAAGATATGAGTAAGAAGATAAGCGTTTTTGCAAATTCTGATTATGGTGTAGGCATAACTGGAAAACTTAACAAGGCTGATAAAAATAATAATTATGGAAAAGATAATTTAGTATTTGTTAGTATTTATGATAAAGGCAAAGATAAATATACTAGTTTAAGTATAGAAGTTTGTTGTAAAACTAGAAAAGAAAATAAGCAAGATGTCGTTAACAAAATTATATATACGCTAAATACTTTGATATGATTTTAAAGAATTACAATAAAGTAATTCTTTTTAAGTAATAAATATGTTATAATACATGTGTGAAAGAGGACGATAGTATGAAGAAGATAATAACGGGAATTCAACCTTCTGGTGTAATTACCTTGGGAAATTATATTGGCGCTATCAAGCAAATGGTTAAGATGCAAGATGAATATGAGTCATATATTTTTATTGCTGATATGCACGCTATTACGGTTCCACAGGATAGCAAAACTTTACATGATAATATAATTAGTTTGCTAGCATTGTATATAGCATGTGGTATAGATCCAAATAAAAATGTAATTTTTTTACAATCTGAAAATGAGTATCATGCTAATATATCATGGTTATTGGAGTGTTTAACTCCTTATGGAGAGTTATCTAGAATGACCCAATTTAAGGATAAAAGTAGTAAAAATGCAAATTTTGGTGCGGGATTGTTTACATATCCAGTATTAATGGCTGCAGATATTTTGGCATATGATGTTGATTATGTACCTGTTGGAATAGATCAAAAACAACATGTTGAATTGGCTAGGGATATTGCAATAAGATTCAATAAAAAATTTGGTGATACTTTTAAAATACCAGATGTTAAAATTTCTAAAAGTGGAACTAAAATAATGGATTTAGTTAATCCTACTAAAAAAATGAGTAAATCTAGTGATAATCCAAAAGCAACTATAAGAATTTTAGATAATCCTGAGGAAATAAGAAAGAAAATAATGAGTGCTACTACTGATAGTGGATGTGATATTAAATTTGATGTGGAAAATAAACCTGGAATTTCGAATCTAATTAACATTGTTGTTGCTTTGACTGGTAAAACTATTCAAGAAGTAGAAGAAGAATTCTCTGGTAAAAATTATGGTGAGTTTAAAAAATATGTAGCGGATATCGTTGTTAGTGAAGTAATTAACATTCAAGAAAAATATAATGAACTTATAAATAATAAAGAAGTATTAGATAAGATATTAAATGATGGTGTTAAAATAACTCGTGAAATTGCAAAGAATAAATTTAATGCTATGAAGAACAAAATGGGATTATACAAATAAAACTATTAAGAGGTGATAATATGAAAAATATATTTATAGGAGGAGCTTGGCCATATGCTAATTATTATTTGCATATAGGACATGTAGCTGCACTTACTCCTGGTGATGTGTTGGCTAGATATTACAGAGCTTGTGGTGATAATGTAATTTATGTATCAGGTAGTGATTGCCATGGAACACCGATTACAGAAAGAGCTAAAAAGGAGGGAAAGACTCCAGAAGAAATAGCTACTTTTTATCATGAAGAATTTGTTAAGACTTTTAATAATTTAAACTTTACTTATGATAAATATTCGAATACTATGACTAAGGAACACGAAGAATATGTTCAAGAAAATTTTTTGAGATTATTAAATAATGGTTACATTTATGAAAAAGAAGTTGAACAAGATTTTTGTCCAAAATGCAATACTTTTTTGTCTGACAGAGAAATAGTTGGTATTTGTCCTATATGCGGTGGTACTAGTACAGGTGATCAATGTGATGTATGTACTTCTTCATTAAACAGTAGTGATGTTAAGGATAAACATTGTAAAACTTGTGGTGAGGCTACAATATTAAAGAAAAATAAGCATCTTTATTTTGAACTTACAAAATTTGAAGGAGTTTTAAGGAATTTAATTGATAAAAATAGAGATAGATGGAGAAAAAATGCTATTGGAGAAGCTCAAAAATATATAGATATGGGTTTAGTTGACAGGGCGTCTACTCGTCAGTTAACGTGGGGAATTCCAGTACCTGTTAAAGGATATGAAGATAAAAGAATTTATGTTTGGATTGAAGCTGTTCTTGGTTATTTGTCAGTTGGATATGAAGTTGCTAAGAAACGTGGAATAGATTTTGATCAATTCATGAATGATGATAATAAAGATTTATATACTTACTATGTTCATGGCAAGGACAATATTCCATTTCATACTACTATATTTCCAGCACTTGTTTCAGGATTAAATAAGAATTACAGGTTGCCAGATTATATAGTTTCTAGTGCTTATGTGAATATAAATAATGAAAAGATGAGTAAATCAAAAGGAAATTTAATATCAGCTAATGAATTATTAGAAAAATTTGAAAGTGATACAATAAGGTTTTATTTGATATTTAATGGACCTGAAAAGAATGATATAAATTGTTCTATAGAGGACATAGCTCAAATACATAATAAATTTTTGGTTGGAACAATAGGAAATTTTGTTAACAGAAATTTATCTTTTATAAGCAAAAAATTTGAAGGCGTTATAACTAAGGGAAGTATTGATGAAAGAATAGTTGCACTTACTAAAGAAACATATGATAAAGCCGGAAAATATATTGAAAAGTGTGAATTTAGGAATGCACTTTCTACAATAGTTGATTATGTAGTGGCAGCTAATAAATATTATGATGAAGAAAAACCTTGGGTTTTAGTAAAGGAAGACATAAATAAATTTAATGATGTGACATATACATGTACATATATTATGGCTAATATGGCAAATTTATTAAATCCGTTTATTCCAAATTGTTCTAGTAAGATTAGACATATGCTTAATTTAGAAAATAAGGCTATGTGGGATGTTTGTAATATAGATAGTGATATTAAAATAACAGAACTTACTATGTTATATAATAGAATAGACGATTAATATCGTCTTTTTATTTGACATTATTTTCTTATTGTGTTAATATAACAATCAATTTAAAGGGGAGATTATTGTGGAAAAGTTAAATATAGGTGTAGATGCTGATGGTGTAATTGTTGATATGTCAGCATTCAATTTAAGAGATGGAGCAAAATTTTTTAAGAAAACTGCTGTTAAACCGGAGGCTTATTCGCCTGCTGAAATGTTTGATGTTTCAAAGGATGATGAATTTAAGTTTGGATTAAAATATTTTTTAAAATATATAAAAAAAGAACCAGCACGAGAGCATTGTTCTTATGTTCTAAATAAATTATGTGAAGAAGGAAACCAAATTCATTCTATAACTGCTAGAAAGTTTACAACAATGGGTAATTTATTTGGCAAATATAATAGATATGTTTTTGAACAATGGTTATTAAAAAACAATATTTTCTTTAGTAGTATACAATATTGTTCTGAAGAAAATACTCCAATTGAGAAACTAATGGCGTGTTCTAAACTTGGAATTGACGTAATGGTAGAAGATAAACCAGATGTTGCATCACTTTTAGCTGAATATGGTGTTACAGTCCTTTTATTTGATTGTCCATATAATCAAGATTTATCACACGAAAACATTATAAGAGTTCATAGCTGGGATGAAGTTTATGAAAGAGTTAATGAGGTAAGAATTTTAAAATCTTCGAAACCTATATCTCAATTTGAAAAGAAATCTACTGATGAAATTCAAAATTTATCATTGGAAGAAAAAAGAAATTATTTTTTATCTTATAGAGAACATTTAAGGAATTTAACAGTGAATGAAGAATTGTTTAAAAAAGGTAATAGGCGTTACAAATTGTTGTATTCTATGGGAGTGCTTCCAGCAAAACTAATGTTTAAAACAAAAATCATTAATCCAGAAAATATACCTTATCAAGGTGGTTTTATAGTAGCGTCTAATCATGAGAATAGTAATGATCAATATTTGATTGATTTAGCACTTAAAGGAAGGGCATATACAGGATTTGCTGCTCATACTATTAAAAATACTTTTAGGGGAAAATTATTTGATTATATAAATGGAGCAGTTTTTATAGATAGAAATGACCCTGTAAGTAAAGCCAATGGTTCTGAGGAACTCGCAACTAGAATAGCACATGATCAAGTAGCGTTAATTTTTCCTGAGGGTACTAGAAAGAATAAAGATGAAGAAGGTAGAAAAAAGTTTTTATTGCCATTTAAATTAGGTACAGTAGCAATTGCTCAAAAAACTGGTGCTGCAATTCTACCAATTTCGATATCATATTCAAAAAAGTATAGTTTGGTTAGAGTAGGAACTCCTATGATAATTAAACCAGATGATGATTTAATTGAAAAAAATCAACAATTGTTTGATACAATTTCTGAATTGAAAAAAGAAAATATAAGTTATATAGAGAGTGAAACTAAAGTAAAAAGTTTAAAATAATGTGGGGTGTTATTATGGTTATTCAAAATCTTGACATTAATAAAGAAAAATTAAGAGATTTACATTTGAGAAAATTAGCTCTTGGACAATTATATGGACCTTTAACTAATGTTCCAAATATTGATAAAGAGTGGTTAAAATATTATACTGAAGAACAGATATTAGAGTCTAATATGCCAATTGAAACAATGTATGATTATATGTTTAAAAAAAATTTAGATCATTTAGATGATGTTGCTATAGTGTATTTTTCTAAGAAAATTACGTATCGTGAATTTAAAAATAAAATAGAAGAATGTGCAAAAAGTTTGGAACAAAAGGGAATAAAAGCAGATGATGTAGTTACAATCTGTATGCCAAATACACCAGAAGCTCTAGTTATGTTTTACGCAATAAATAAAATAGGAGCCATTGCTAATATGGTTCATCCTTTATCTTCAGAAAATGAAATTAAAAATTTTGTAAATGAAGTTGATTCTAAAATGATTGTTACTATAGATTCTACTTATTCAAAGGTTTCAAGAATACTTAATGAGACTAAGTTGGAAAATGTAATTGTTGTTAAACCAAGTGATTCTATGCCATTCTTTTTGAAATCGTTTTATAATTTGAAAAATAATTGTGATCTTAGATATAATTCAAAGACAATATCTTGGGAGGATTTTATTAAGTGTGGTAAGCAATTGAATATTTCTAAGTCATATCCATATAAAGAAGGAAAAATTTCTGTTATTATGCATAGTGGAGGAACAACAGGTACTCCTAAGGGCATAAAGCTTACAAATGATAATTTTAATTGTATGGTTGAGCAGTTTATCATAAATGCTGAAAATTTTGAACGTGGAGATAAAATGCTTACTGTTATGCCTGTATTTCATGGATTTGGTTTATGTAGTTCTGTACATTTACCATTATCACAGGGTGTTAGCACAATATTGATACCTAAGATTGATATTAAGAATATTGATAAAACATTAAATAAATATAAACCAAATCATATTTTGGGTGTTCCAACTTTGTTTAAGGGAATTAAATCAAATATAGAAGCGAAGATTTCTAGTGGAAAATTAAAGAGTTTTGATTTATCATATTTAAAATATGCCGTTTGTGGTGGAGATGCGTCAGAAGAATCTTTTGAAGATGAAACAAATAGGTTTTTTTCAGAATGTGGTTCTAGGGCTAAATTAGCAAAAGGTTATGGGCTATCAGAAGCTGTTGCTGGGGTTACATTTGCGTATAATGGGTATAATGAAACGGGATCTGTAGGTATTCCTATGATTAGAACAAATATTAAAATTGTACAACCAGGTACAAATACATTGCTTCATAATAATGAAGTTGGTGAGATATGTGTTCAGAGTCCTGACGTTATGGAAGGTTATATAAAACATGAAACTGAAACAAGAGAAGCACTAAGAGATGGTTGGTTACATACTGGTGATATGGGATATTTTGATAAAGGTATTTTGTATTTTTCTCAAAGAAAATCAAATATGATAATTTCTAGTGGTGTTAATGTTTATCCTAGTGTTATAGAAAAGGTTGTAGAAAAGCATCCAGCTGTTCAACAATGTGTTGTAATTGGAATATATCATCCATATAAACAAGAGGTTCCTAAAGCATATATTGTACTAAAAGAAGGCTATGAACTTACTGAAGAAATAAAATCAGAAATAGAGTCATTGTGTCATTGCAATTTAAATAAGTATTCTATACCATATTCATATGAATACAGAGATTCTCTTCCAAAAACTTTATATGGAAAAGTTAGCAGACAAACTTTGAAACAAGAAAATGTTGATGAAATACCAAAACAAAAGAAAAAAACAAAGTAAACGTACATGATTATGTACGTTTTTTATTTACATTTATGCTAAAAAAAATATTTATTTAATTTCTTTTTTGTGATAGAATATTCAAGAATAGAGGTGTGTTTGATGTATAGTAGTATGTTTTTTCAAATATCTGCATTATTTTATTGTGTTTTGATAATGATAACTTATTTTCATAAGAAAAAGATAAAAAATATGGAAAATAAGTTATTTTCTAGTCTAATAATTACTAATTTTATAGGTATTTTAATTGATTTAGCAAGTACTTATTTGGCTATTATGCGTAGACAAGGAATAGTTTTAATTCTTGTGTCAAAGTTGTATTTAGTATATTTGGTTACATGGATAACAATCATGACTTTATATATAATAGTTATTTCTCAAAAAAAGAAGTATGATAAGCCAAAGAAAACATTTGATTTTTTTATTGGCTTTTTAATATTTTCTGCTATATTAATTATGGCTTTACCGTTATATAACAATATGGATTCTAATAGAGTCTATACATATGGTCCAAGTGCTACAATAACTTATATTATTTCTGGTATACATGTATTATGTTGGATAATTGTAATGATACCTAATATAAAGAATCTAAAACAAAAGAAATATCTTCCAATGTTCTTTTACATGACAATAGGTTTAGCGTTAACCTTTTTACAGGCTAGCTGTCCTGAAATTTTGGTTATAACTGCAATGGAAACATTTGTAACATCTCTTATGTATCATACAATAGAAAACCCAGATATGAAAATGTTACAAGAAATAAAACAATCAAAAGAATTTGCTGAACAAGCAAATAATGAAAAGGCAATGTTTCTATATAACACTTCTCAAGAATTAAAAATGCCTGTTAAAGAAATATATGATGAGTGTGATGATTTATTAAATTATGATTTGCCAGAAGAGGTTCATGAAAAAATAAGAGATCTTAAATTTACTGCTAAAAAATTATCTGGTACTATAAATGGCACACTTGATATGCCAAGTACGATGGCATCTAATATAGAAGTTAAAGCGGCAAAGTATAACACAAAAATATTATTCAAAGAATTGGTTGGCATGTCTAAAGTAAGTATGAAAGATAAAAATCTTGAATTTAGGGTAGATATAGATGATGCTATCCCTGAATATTTGATAGGAGACTCAATTAGGATAAAGCAAATTATTAGTACAATAATGAATAATGCTATTAAGCATACTGATAAGGGATTTATTGAATTTAACGTAAGTACAGTAATAAAACATGATATATGTAGACTTATTATGACGGTAGAAGATTCCGGTGTTGGAATAGAATCTAAAAAGTTGGAAACTTTATTTTACAATACAGATGAGGACTTAGATGAGAATGGTAGTTTTAAGGATGCAGGAACTAAGGAGAATTTATCTGTCGTGAAGATTTTAACAAATTTAATTGGTGGAACAGTAATAGTAAATAGTGAACTTGGAAAAGGTTCTAAATTTACAGTGGTGTTGGA
>CAKPCJ010000009.1 GCA_934141575.1 uncultured Bacilli bacterium | reverse complement strand
AATGGTGCACAATTAATATTTAATACTCACGATACTAATTTATTAAAACTAAATATTTTGAGAAGAGATCAAATCTGGTTTACAGAAAAAGATGATAAAAATGGAATAAGCGATTTATATCCTTTAAGTGATTTTTCTGTAAGAAAAGCGGAGAATGTTGAGAGAGGATATATGCTTGGTAGATATGGAGCTGTTCCTTTTATCAAAAATGATTTTAATTTATGGGAAGAAGAGTAGAACATAATAGAAGAATTAGTAACGATAGAGTAAGAAAAGTCAGAAAGCAAAAAAGTAAAATATTAATAGCAGCTGAAGGAAAAAATAAAACAGAAAAGACATACTTTAGTAATTTTGAAGATGGTAAAAAATCATATAATATTACATATGCTAGAGGAAATAATACTGATCCATTAAAGTTAGTTAAGATGTTAATCAAGGAAATAGATGAATTAAAGTTAGATTTGCAAGACGATGATGTAGCATATTGTATTTTTGATACAGATGTTGATCCAAATAAGAATAAAATAATTGAGGAAGCAATTCAATTAGCAAGGAAAAATAATATAAAAATTATTACATCATCGCCATGTTTTGAACTATGGTTCTTACTACATTATGATTATACAACTGCAAATATGGATAGCGAAGAAGTAATTAAAAGATTGAAAGGGTATTATCCAAAGTATGAAAAGAACATTAATATTTATCCTGATATCATTAAAGAAATAGATTTAGCAATTGATGGTGCAAAAAAATTAGAAAAGTACCAAACTGATAATAATCGAAGAATAGGAACGGTTGAGGCAAATCCTAACACCGAAGTATATAAAATTGTTGAATATTTAATGAAAAAAGGCTAGGAATAATTCCTAGCTTTTGCTATCTAAATTATCTATAACAGAAACAACAGAGTCGAGGGCAGTACTAAACATATGTGAATATGTATTTAGTGTTTCCTCGATTTTTGTATGTCCTAAATATTTTGCAACCAATGTAACATTAGCACCATTGTTAATAAGTAGTGATGCACATGAATGTCTAAAATCGTGGATCCTAATAACCTTTAAGCCAGCAAGAGTAGCTAGTTTAGTTCTTCTAAGATATATATTAGAATCAGCTATAGGTTTAGCATCAGATACAACAAAGAAATCATCATTAAATCCATAGTATTCTTTTTTATCATACTCATAGAGCATTTTAAGGCCGTTTAACAAGACTTTTGTAATAGGAACAATTCTTCTACTATCTCTTGTCTTAGTATCTGAGAATTCGAATTTAACACGGTTATTTCGCTGTGTTATTTGCTTATTAACAGATAATACTTTTTTATCAAAATAAATATATTTCCATGTAAGGCCTTTTAATTCACCTTTACGTAATCCACAGTAATATAATATTTCAAATACACATTTCCATCTTAAGTCTTCTTCATAAGAAATAAACTTTTTAAATTCATCATAAGTATAATAAGCCATTTCTTTTCTACGTTCATTAGGATCTTGGAACTTTGTCATTTTATTATATACTGCTTGAAAGTTTAAGTTATGCCATTTAACACCAAAGTTTAAAATGAATTTAAGGAATTTATAAATATCATTTTTATATCTAAGAGATATATTAAGTTTATTTATTTCTCGTTTCCATTGCTCAAACTGCATAATATTAAAATCTTTCAATTTAACAGTAAAGAAGCATTCTATAAACTTTTCTTTATTATCATAACCATACTTAGTAGTATCTTTCATTATTTCATCGTTATGCATTCTAAATTCATCATATAAATCCTTAAAGGTCATATTATTATCTTCAACTTTATCAGTAGAAGTAACTAAAAACATTCTCTCCGCATCAGATGCTTCCTTTTTAGTTAAATATCTTTTAGATCTATACTGCTTAGTAGCACCCAATGCATCTTTATAGCTAAACTTAAAATACCAAGCTCTACCATTTTTAGTAGGCTTAGGATCTTTGTAAACTGCCATTATTTCACCAACTTTCTTGTAGAAATCCCTAATTGGTGATATAATTAAATACGAGAGATCTCCAAAATTATATTTATTATAATTATTAAAGTTTACCAGACTTTTTAATTAGGGATTTTTCACTTTGATCACTGTTCCAGCAGTGGTTTTTTTAATCATAATATCTTTTAACTTGAACTACAGAGCCAATGATTTTAAAGTTCTCAAATTCAACAGTACCTTTTAAATAAGTAGTAGGTTTAAAGTTACTACCAAGATTTAAAGTCATAACCATTATTCCATCATTTATAGTAATAAGCTTTCTAATTGTTGCTATTCTTGTCCTTTTTCCATAACACAGTAGAATCCATCTTTAGTCATCTTATTTTGTTTTCTAAGTAATATACAATCATTTTGATGAAACTCAGGATCCATAGTATTGTCAGGCATAATTAATCCAAAATAACTTTGTTTATTCTTTATCCATTCTGGAGGTATTAATTCTTCACCAACTTTAAATGCATTAGTTTTATCAGATAATATATTTCCAAAATATATTTTAGAAAAAACATCAACTATAACAGTATCATCATTTAATAAATCATCTTCATCTTCAAGAATCTCTTCAATTAAATCAGATTTCTTGATACCAAAGTAATCAGCAATCATATTTATTTTTTCTACTCTTGGAAATATTCTTCCAGTACACCAATCTGTTAGAGTAGTGTAAGGAATGTTTAATCCTTTAGCAAGTTCTTTTCTAGATACCTTGCGGTCTTTCATGATCGTATTAAGGTTATGTATAAATACATCTCTGCTATCCATATTGTTGCCTCCTCTAATATATGATAATCTGCAAGTACATCACATCATACCAATAGCAAAAGACTATGATAGAACGCTTGATAGTGATAATTTAATTACACTATGTAGAATGCATCATGAATAAGCAGAAAAAGGAATAATATCAAAAGAAGAATTATATGAATTATTAGAGGTCCCCCGGAGGGTAGGTAATCCCAAAATATAGTTTTTTCCACACCCACAGCCCACCTACATTTACACAAACTTATATTTTCCGTGAGTTTTTTTGGAAAGCAAAAGAGTATTAGAGCAAAAACTAATACTCAATTTTTTTAAGATCTAATGGATCTTCACTAATAATTTCTAAAGAATACTTCAGCCTTAATACTATCATAATCTTTATCATCACTAACATTAAATATATCTTTAGCTGAATTATAGATAAAATGTTGCTTCCCACGTAGCATTTCTACTAAAAGAACTAGCTATATAAAATGCGATTACTTCAGGCATAACATAAGTAATGATATACTCATGATAATTATCATAAAAAAGATTTATAACTTTCTTTAATTCTTCATCAGAAATATCCTCATCAGTACATTTTCTAATCATACAATTTCTCCAATTTCTTGTATTAATTACTTAAAATTAAAAATTAGTCAAGATTATTAATACAATTCGGTAATTTCTGGTACGAATTGATCGTAAAATATCAAAATTTGTCAAAAAATATGATACAATTTATTTTGAAAGATTTCTAATAAAATGAAGTGAGAGGTAGTAATTATGGCAATGGGTAAAAAAAATGTTTCAATGGAAGCAAGTTTGTGGGCTGCTTGTAATAAATTAAGAGGGAGTATAAGTGCAACAGATTATGTTAATGTTGTTTTAGGATTATTATTTTTAAGATTTGCATATGATAAATTTAATACACAAAAAGGAAAACTATTATCTAACGAAGATACTGCAGCGTTTGTATTGAGCCCAATGGCATATATCAAAGATAATGTCTTCTTTTTAGAAGAAAATGATTGTTGGAATTATATTGTTAAGAATTCTAAGAAACCAGAAATATACGCAATTATAGATAATGCATTTAAAAATATTGAATTAAACAATGAATCACTAAGAGGTGCCTTGCCAATTGGCTATTATGCATCACTTAATATAGAACTTTCTAAATTTTCATCATTAATAGATGAAATAAATAAAATGGAATATTCTAAAGATGAATCAGATGATGTTATAGGAAGAGTTTATGAATATTTTTTGAGAAAGTTTTGTATTGCAGCTAAAAGTGAAAAAGGAGAATTCTATACTCCCGGAAATATAGTTGATTTAATGACACGAATAATTCAACCATATCATGCACCTGGAAAAGAATCATGTTCCGTATACGATCCATGTTGTGGATCTGGTGGTATGTTTGTTCAATCTGCAGAATTTATTGAAAAACACAAAGGCAATAAAAAAGAAGTAACAATATACGGGCAAGAGGAAAATCCTCAAACATATAAATTAGCTAGAATGAATTTGGCTATAAGGGGATTATCTTGTAATTTAGGAAATGAAAATGCATCAACATTCACTAAAGACAAACATAAAGATTTAAGAGCAGATTACATCCTAGCTAATCCCCCATTTAATTTAAAGGACTGGAGAACTGAAGAACAATTAATAAATGATGCTAGATGGAACGGATATGAAGTACCACCTGTAAGTAATGCTAATTATGCGTGGATTCTACACATGTTATCAAGATTATCATATGATGGAACTGCAGCATTCCTACTTGCTAATGGCGCTTTAGGTATTGACGGGGTTGAACAAAAAATCAGAAAACAATTAATTGAAAATAACAAGGTTGAGGCAATAATAGTTCTTCCAAGAGACATGTTCTACGCAACAGACATTTCTGTTACTTTATGGATCTGTGGAAATAATAAGAAAGAAAGAGAAGTATTAAGAAACGGTGAATTTGTTAAACTTAGAAATCGTGAAAATGAGATATTGTTTATAGATGCTAGGGAACTTGGTGATAGTGGAAAAAATGATGATGGATTTGTTCAATTAACCGATGAAAACAAAGATAAAATAGCAAATACTATTTTTAATTGGCAATCTCCTGATTGGAAACAATTATATAGTGATATAGACGAATATTGCTATTCAGCAACTAAAGAAGAAATAAAAAATAATAATTATTCGTTAGTACCATCAAAATATATTAAATTTGTTAATCAAGATTTAAATATTAATTACGATTCTGAAATGAAAAAAATACAAAAAGTAGTTCAAAATATGTTGACAGAAACAAGCAAGTCACAGCAAAAATTAGTAGAAGCATTTGGAGAATTGGGCTATGAAATTAAGTAAAATGAAAATAGGCAATATTATTAAATTGTGTAACGAAAAAAACAAACAAGATCTTGATTTACCTATTTATGGAATAAACAAAGATAAAACTTTTATGCCAACAATTGCTGATACTACTAATATCGACAAATCTAAATATAAAGTGATGAAAAAAAATATGTTTGTATTTAGTGGTATGCAAACAGGTAGAGATCATTGTATTAGAATCGGTTTATATGATTTTGATTTTGATTGTTTAGTTTCCCCAGCATATACTACATTTTATATTTCAAGTGATTTAGTTTTACCGGAATATTTAATGATTATTTTTAAATCTGATGAAATGGATAGATATGGATCATTTTTAAGTGATGGAAGCGTAAGAGCAAATTTGGATTGGGATGTTTTTTGCGATATAGATTTATTTATTCCGGAAATTTCAATTCAAAAGAAGTATGTTAATATTTATAATTCGATGAAAGAAAATATGAACTTGGCTATTTCTGGTGTTGAAGAACTAAAAAAGCTTTGTGAAATATATTTGGAAAAACTAAGAGTAGATTATGAATCTGTTTCAATAGGTGATTATATAGAAGAAATCTCTAAAAGAAATAGTGATTTAAAGATTAATAATGTAAGAGGAGTAGAAAATACTCACAGTTTTATAAAGACTCGAGCTAATACAAATAATTTAAATTTTTCAAATTATAAGATTGTAGAAAAAAACCAATTTGCATATAATCCAGCTAGAATTAATATTGGTTCAATTGCGTTGTTAGATGACAATGAATGTATTATTTCTCCAATGTACATTGTATTTAAAATAATCGATGAGAATTTAATTAATCCAAAATATTTAATGCTTTGGTTTAGTAGAGAAGAGTTTAAGCGATATACTAAGTTTTATAGTTTTGGTTCTGTTAGAGATACTTTTGAATTTGATGTGATGAAGGAAGTAAAAATTCCTATTCCTGATATTTCAGTACAAAATGAAATTGTAAATATATATGACTCATATAATAATAAAGTTGATATTTATAATAAATATTTTGAGATAATAAATAAGATATGCCCAGTATTAATCGCAGGTGCATTAAAGGAGGCAAATTGTGAATAATAGTTTTAAGTATTATGAAAATGATTTTGAATTAGCGGTTCTTGATTTGTTTTCTAATAATAATTGGGATTATGAATGCGGGTATGATATTCATAGAGAGAAAGACGAGGTTTTTTTAAAAAAAGATTTTATAAATTATTTGAACAATAAGTATGGATTATTTTCAGATAATGAAATAAGAATGTTAATCAATAATATTACAAATATAAATAATCAATCGCTATATAGATTGATGAAAGAAACTTATACCAGATTAATCAAAGGTTATGAATTAAATCGTGATGATGGTAGCAAACTTTTTGTTGAATATTTTGATTTTGAAAATATAGATAATAATGTATTCAAAGTAGTGAATCAATTTGAGTTTTCTGAGTATAAAGATAGAAGACCTGATGCTATAGTGTTTATAAATGGTATTCCAGTTTCTGTGTTTGAATTAAAGAATCCAGCAGATGAAACTGTAAGTATTAAGGATGCTTATGATCAAACACATATCAGATATTCACAAGATATTCCATCCTTGATGAAATTTGACTTTATTAATGTTATAAGTGATGGTGCAAATACAAGATATGGATCGTTATTTAGTAGTTATGAATTCTATTTTAAGTGGAATTCAACAGATGGAGATAATTATTATAATAGCGATATTATTGATGTAGGCCTTGATGAGTTTAAAGCAGAAACTGATGGAATTGGAACTTTAAATTATCTTATAGAAGGTTTATTTAACAAAGAAACATTATTAAATGTTATTAAAAATTATATTTATATTCCTGATAATAGCAACAATGATTTAATAGTATTACCAAAATATTATCAATATTATGGATCTGAAAAAATGTATTATAATATTTTAAATCAATATCATGCTCATAGTGGTAAAGGTGGTACATTTTGGGGATCTACAGGATGTGGAAAATCTTATATAATGTTATTTCTATCAAAAAGATTAACAACATCATTAGAATTAAATAAACCTACTATTGTTTTGTTAACTGATAGAAATGATTTAGACGATCAATTGTCAAAAGATTTTGAAAATGCTAAGGAATACTTAATAGATGATAATTCTGTTAGTATTAAAGACAGAAAAGATTTAAAAGAAAAATTAGCTAACATTCGTAGTGGTGGAATATACTTGATGACTATTCAAAAGTTTTCTGAAGATATTAGTTTACTTAGTGATAGAGATAATATTATTTGTATATCAGATGAAGCACATCGTACTCAAACAAACTTAGAAGCTAAATATGTTACTACCGCTACTGAAACTAAAAAGACATATGGATTTGCAAAATACTTAAGAAATTCTTTTCCTAATGCAACTTATGTTGGATTTACAGGTACTCCAGTAGATGCAACTTTAAGAGTATTTGGAGATATAATAACAAAATATACAATGAAACAATCTCTTGATGATGGATCTACAGTTAGAATTAGCAGATTACCAGGTCCAAGAGAAGTACAATTGGATGAAAGATTAGCATCAGCTTGCGATAAGTATTATCAATTATTAGCTGAAGAAGGTGCTAATCCATATCAAATAGAACAATCAAAACAAGAAATGTCTAGATTAAAAATAATATTAGGAAATCCAGACAGATTAGATATAGTTGTTAAGCACTTCATTTGGCACTATGAAAAGAGATGTCAAGAGCATTCAACAGTAAATCAAAAAGCTATGTTTGTTTGCTATGACAGAGAAATAGCATATGAAGTATATAAAAGAATAAAAGAACTAAAACCAGAATGGTTTGAAAAGAGAAAGTGTGCTCCAGAATATGAAGCTGAGTTTACTGATAGAGATGCTGTAGAAATAGAAAAGGTAAGATTAGTATGTACAGGTGGAAAAAATGATACTAAAGAACTATCTGATTTAATTGGTACAAGAGAAGATAGAAAAAATCTTGCCAAAATATTTAAAGATGATAAGTCAAACTTCAAGATTGCTATTGTTGTTGATATGTGGATCACAGGATTTGACGTACCATCTCTTGATACAATGTATTTAGATAAGCCAATTGAAACTCACAATTTAATTCAAACAATTTCAAGAGTTAATAGAGTATTCAAAGGTAAGGATGAAGGCTTAATAGTTGATTATATAGGCCTTGAAGGTGCTATATTAACCGCTATGAAACTGTATAATGGGGATATTCGCCCAATTGATGGCATAGATGTATCATTAACAGTATTTAAAGATTTCATGTCTAAAATAGATGAATTAATGAATGATTTTGATTATTCACATTTCTTTAATGAGAACATAACACCTCTTGAAAGACTACAATTAATTCAAGATGGGGTTGAATACGTATTATCTTTGAAATCTCGTGAAGATAATTTTATGGGATTTACTCAACGAGCAAAAAAAGCATTCAATATATGCGTTGGACATGATGAAATAACAAATGAAGAAGTTGAAAGACTACATTATTATTTATGCTTAAGGTCTGTGATCTTTAAAATGACAAGAGGAGATACTCCAGATACAACTCTAATGAATAAAAAAATTGAAGAGTTAGTTAACAGGGCAATAAGCTCAACATATGATGGAAAAGAATTTAATTTTGAAGAAACTACAGATGACATTCAAATATTATTTAGTGATGATTTCTTAGAAAAGTTAAAGAAAATAAAATATCCAAATACCAAGTATCAAGCTTTGATTAAATTACTAAAGAAAGCTATAAAAGAATTTGGAAGAACTAATATTCTTAAAGCTACAGAGTTTTCTAAAAAGCTTCAAAGAGTTATTGATAAATATAACAATAGAAATGACATTGATTATACTGATGTGATAATTGATGATGTTGTTAATGGTTTGAGTGATGAGCTTGAAACAATTTATAAAGAATTGAAACAAGAAAAAGAATCTTTTGAAGAGTTAAATATTACTTACGAAGAAAAAGCTTTCTATGATATTTTAGTATCTATAGCAAAGAAATATTCATTTGAAGATAAAATGAATGAAGATAAATATATTTATCTTGCTAGAGAAATAAAGAAACTTGTGTCTAACAAGTCAAAATATACTGATTGGACAGTAAGACAAGATATAAGAGCTGAATTATATTTTGATGTAGCTGTACTATTAAGAAAAAATGATTTTCCTCCAAAACCTTCAGATGAAGCATATGAGGAGATAATGAAGCAAGTTGAAAATTTTAAAAAATATAATTAGGAGGATAGAATGATTAGACATGTAGAACAAAAATCAGTTTCTCAAGTATTGCCTGATGATAAAATAATTTATAAAATTCCGAAATATCAAAGAAAGTATACTTGGGGGCAAAGTGAATGGGATTTACTATTCAACGATGTTATTGAAAACGATGAAGGATATTTTTTAGGATCAACAATTTGTGTTGCTTTACCAGGTAGTGCTTTTGGAGCTACATATCTCGAGGTTATTGATGGACAACAAAGAATGACATCTTTATCTATACTTTTATCTGTGCTATATACAAAATTATTAAAACATAAAGATGAATTAGACATAGATAGTATGACTGATTTAAATAATATTAAAAGACAATTGGCATATAAACAAGATGATAAATACGTTCCAAGATTACAGTTGCAAATACAAGATAATAATCAAGCTGATTACAATTTCTTATTATATGAATCTGGCATTATAGAAAATGCTGAATTTCCACTTTACGCAGGTAACAGAAAGATTTATAAGGCAGCGCGTTATTTTGATAAACTAATAACAAACTTTTTACAATTTGATGATCCAGAAAATGTATACCGTGGATTAAAAGCAGATAGTGAAATAAAAACATTATTAAATTTGGTTAGAAGATTTAACAGCGCAATTTTAGTTGTCATTGAGGTGGATAATCACAAAGACGCATACATGCTATTTGAATCATTAAATAACCGTGGTGTTCCTTTAACTGCGATAGATTTAATTAAAAACCTACTTATTTCAACTTCAGAAAGAGATGGTAAGTCAGATGAATGTTATGACCGTTGGACTAAAATTCAAAAGAACCTAGGAGAAGAATATTCTGTTCAAGAAAGATTTTTTAGACAATATTATAATGCTTTTATAGAAGAGTTAAACAAACCTTTTGTTACTCCAGAGAGCACGAAAAAATATCCATTAGCATATTTGGCAACAAAAACCACATTAATGGATATATATGAGCAATTGATAAAAAAAGATTATAATAAATTTATTGATGATATAGAACATGCATCAGATAATTATGCAATCATAATTAATAACTCCGATAAAAAGACATATTATGCAGATGAATTATTAAATCTTGAAAGAGTTCAAGGAGCTCCTGGATATTTATTACTTCTATACTTAGAAAACAATAAGGATATACTAAATATTAAAGATAATGATATGAAAGATATTATTAAATTATTAGTATCATTCTTTGTTAGAAGAAATATAACAGATATTCCAAATACAAGAAATTTAACAAAAATATTTATGGATATAATCGCATCAATTAAAGAAAATAGAAATGATACAGTTTATAATATATGTAGAAATAAACTAATTTCTGAATCAGCCCCAGATAGTTTATTTGAAGAAAAATTGAGAGGACCATTATATGATTTGAATGATACTGCAACAAGATTTATTTTATGTCATATAGAAGCTCAGCATACTACAAAAGAAATATATACTGACTTATGGTCAAGAGATAATAGTAATAAATATATTTGGACAATTGAGCATATATTTCCAGAAGGCCAAAAAATACCAAAAGAGTGGATTGATATGATAGCCGACGGGAACGAAGAAGTAGCATATGAATATTTAAATAAATACGTTCACACATTAGGTAATTTGACTATTACAGGATATAATTCTAATTTGAGTAATTATGATTTTGAAAAGAAAAAATATAGAAAAAATCAAGATGGAAAAGATATAGGATATACAAATGGATTATATTTAAATAATGATGTAGTTAGTGAAGATAAATGGACTGTTGAGAAAATAAATAAGAGAACTGATAAGCTAGTAGCAACTGCTTTAGAATTATTTAAATTATAATTGTATTATAAAAGTCCAGAAAAGTTAATTCTGAGCTTTTTTGCTTGATAAAAAAGTAATTTTTGTTGCAACAATTATAATTCTATGTAAATCATCAATTTCAATATATCCCTTAATACTAATTAAATCGTCTTCTTTAATATAATTATTTAATTCTTTTTGAAAACCTTTTGAGATATTTATTCTGACAATTTGATGATTTTCTAAACCTTCAACCTTTAAGAGTAATTCTTCGCCTTCAATGCCTTTAAAGCATCTAGAAATAACAACACTATTAACCATAATATCCTCCTTTTTAATAGTTGTTGTATTAATCGCTTAATTATTGAAATTAGTCAAGTTATTTATGATATAATATTAATTAAATTTAGGGGGTGATATGTTGTATCATTTGATTAAAGTAATTAGCTATTTATTAAGACAATTTTTGATACCTAATCCATTTACTAATTTAATTAAGAATCCTGGAACGGCGGAAATAGTTAACTGGATATTTGGAGGTGTTCTTGTACCACTTGCATATTTTTTAACAGGCACATGGTATAAAGGTGGTGCTAAAGCAGTTGGTAGCCTTGGATTCTTTATTAATTATGCAATCCTAACAGGTTTATTTTTACTAATAACTAAATTTATAACTAATCTTTATTTAATAGCATTTCTATTTATTTTAGGGTATGCTATATTGTGTATAGTTGAAAACAAATTGTTTGGAGAAAAGCATCCATTTTAAGAGTTAGTAAAATAGGTACTAATTCTTTTTTTAGGTACAATTTAGGTACAAAAACACTAAAAAACCACGGTAAATGACGGTTTGTGCCAATATGAAAAGGCCCATATTTAAAGGGCTTAACACAATTTGGTCTCTTCTAACTGAAGAGAGCAGGCCCCCCTGAAGAGAGCATTTAAACGTGCTCTCATTTTTAATTAGAAAAATAGAATATATTATCATAAATAATACCATTTTTAATAAGTAAACTATTAGTCGAGAACGTAATTATTAATATATAGTATAATTATTATGAGGTGAGAGGAATGGACAGTAATAAAATTGGAAAATTTATTGCAACTCTTAGAAAAGAAAAAGGTTTAACACAGCAAGAACTTGGAAATAAATTGTTTGTAACTGATAAAGCAGTAAGCAAATGGGAACGAGGTCTTAGTTTCCCGGATATAACAGTTTTAGAGAAATTGTCTACAATATTTGAAGTTGATATTTCTGAAATATTAAGTGGGGAACGAGGCAAAAATTCAAAAATTAATGTTGAAGAAGAGATAAATAAGGCGCTTGCAATAATAGAACAAAATAGAATACAAAAGAAAATAAAAATGAAAAACAAAATAAAAAAAATTTTCTTTGTAGTAGTTTTAACTTTTATATTAATACTTCTATTATTTACCATAAGATATAAATATTATCATCCATCAATTATAAAAGAAGGAAAAAACAATTATGAACTAGGGTTTATTGGAATCTCAAGTTTAGAAAAAAATGGTTTAAATGAAATTGTAGAAATTATGTCTAAAACTAAAAAAACAGAAAAACTAAATTCTAATATCAGCAGCATGAATATTAAATTAACTAAAAGTGGAAATATAAAGGAAGTTTTTATTTCGTTTAATTACTTTGATGAAAACTACAATTATGTTGGAAATGGTTATTATAAATATAAAAATAAAAGTTTAGAATTTAGTTATGAAGGTAGAGAAAATTGCAAAACAGTAAATGATTGCCAAACAAATAATATGTTAGTAAAAGAGTATTCTAAAAGTTTAAATATTAAATATATAAACAGTCAAATAAAAAGAATTCCTTTCAAAAAACAAATAAAATTAAGCAACTTAAAATTCTATGAAGTTTCAATTTATCCTAATCAACAATTTTCAGAAAAAACAAATGTATTTGATATGAGGGATAATAAAGAAATAAAAGCAGCAAGCATAAATGACTATAAATTGGGAAGTGGTGGAACTATACAGCCGGGGATTTATTCTGTTATTACACTTAGTGATGGAAGTAGTACTATTGCCGATGAAGTGTACAAATACGTATTTGATAATGTAGATGGAGATGTTAAAAGAACAGATTACACCATGGAAACGGATTATTATATAAATTCAAAAAGCGAATTGTTATTTACAAGAGATTATGGTAATAACTGGATTAAAGCTGATGTATCAGCTGATGATATAAAGGAAACGTTGAATTTTTATAAGGATATATCTCTTCAAAATAGTAGTTGGTTTATTTCTACTAATGAACTTATCCCAATAGCGTTTTTCTATGGAGAAAATCCAAAATTAAAGATATCTACTGATAATGGGATTACTTGGAATGAAAAAAAATTTGATATTGTAAATAACGATATGTATAAAGATATAACTCGCAGAATAGTTGGATTCAATGATCAAAATTTTGGATATGTAGCGTTAGGTACTGATTGGACTATGGGAAGTGGTGAATTTAAAACAGCATATTTGACAACAAATAGTGGTAAAGATTGGAAGAAAGTAGAATTGCCAGAAAACTGTACAAGTAAAACATTAATAGACTTCATAATGTATGATGAAAATATAGGAATTGTCTTACTTAAGAATAATGATCAAAATGAATTCCCATATATGTATATTACAAATGATAGTGGAAAAAGCTGGAAAATTACCGAATATTCATACAAAATTCCTGAAGGAGTAACTTATATTAGTAATATAGATTTAATAGAAAAAAAAGATAATCAATATACTATTACTCTAAGCCAGGGTGATTCATCAACAATAAAAGTTAAACTAAAATCAAATGATTTAACAAATTGGGGATATGATTCTACCTTTAACAGTAATATACATACAGTTGGATAGATTGGAGAAATAAATGAAAAAATTTTTCTTAATAAATTTTTTAATCCTAACACTTATGTTAACGAGTTGTTCAAAGAATAAAATAACCTACAAGGAAGATTCAGGACATGCATACTTAAACGAGTCTACTTATAAGTTTATAGGAGAATCAGAACACTTCTATTTTGAAACCGGAAAGGTTTATTATAATGAGAATGAGCGCGGATTATTGATTAGTAATTTTAATTTAAAAGACTCCCTTGGCAAAAATGTAAAATATTTAGTAAATTTATACTTTAATAATAAATTATTATATGGTAATGAATATAAAAGTATAACGTTAACTGAAAAAGAATACAAAAATATTGTTATTGAAGAACATGGTTATTTAGGAAAAAAAGATCAAAACGGTAATATAATTGGAGAATCAGATTCATTTTTAGAAACTCCACAGGATAAATTTAAAAGTAGTATCAGAATTGAAGTAAATTATTGCATTAAAAATAATTGCAAAACAGAAACACTTAAAATAAAATATATAGATGGATAATATAAATCATACTATTTTGGTAAAAATCAGTATTGGAGTTTTTTTAAAATGAAATAGAATTGTATATGAAAATAAAGAAAAAGTAATATTAGAAAAACATATTACTTTTTTTATTAAAAGAATTGATAATAAACTAGCATAGAATTATAAAAACAAATTAACATTGAAAGGTGGTTAAATATTAAAAAAAATGTTAGAATTGATTATAGATTGGAATGGTAAAAGATGACTAAGCTTTTAAAAGAAATTATCAAAATTGTAGATTACAACCTAAATGTTAAAGATTTAAAAAAAAACTTAACTAATGGTGATGTTTTAATTACTAAAAAATCACTTGAAAATGAAATAAAACTAGGAAATAATACTACTCTAGAAGATGTTAAAATAGTTTTAGATGGTAATGACAATGTATTAGTGATTGAAGATGAAACAGAATTACACAATTGTGTTATATATGCCAAAGGAAATAGTAATTCAATACATATAGGGAAAAGTTGCAATTTACAAGGAACTTACATTATGTGTATTGACAACAATAATTCTGTGTCATTAGCAGGAAATTGTACGATTAATGGCGAATTTTGGGGAAACGTATATTTACATACAATGGAAGGTACAAAAATTAAACTTGGGTATGACTGTATGTTATCTGGAAATATAACCATTAGGACAACCGATGGACATGCCATAATTGATGATAAAGGAAATAGAATAAATATTCCTAAAAACATTGAAATTGGAAATCATGTTTGGATAGGTATGAATTGCATGCTACTAAAAGGAACAAATATTGGAAATGGTTGTATTGTTGGCGCCAATTCGGTAGTTACAAAAAAATACACTGAAGAATACAAGATGATTGCTGGAAATCCTGCAAAAATAGTAAATTCTGAAATGATTTTTGATTGGAAAAGAGAAAAAGGTTTTGAATTTAAAAGTGAAGATTTTAGAAACTAGTTTTAGTTATATAAATAATAATATAAAAGGAGATTTTAGATGAGAAATCAAGAAGTTAAATTAATAAAAGAACATAATGATTTTTTTAGAGAATGGATTATAGAGGAATGGAAACATCACAATACTGTTGATCCGATATATCAATTAAATATAATAAAGCCAGAAGAATTAAAATTTGAACCAAACGAAGAATACTATAAGATTGTTCTAAAAGATACGGTAGTCGGATTTATAGGCTTAAAAGTATACAATAAATCTATCTATATTTATAGATTTTTTATAAGTGAAGAACATAGAGGTAAAGGCATAGGCACAATTACATTAGAAAAAATAATAGAAAAGGCAAAAAAAGAAAATAAAGATATCTCTTTAGAAGTTTTTGGAACAAATGTAGCAAAAAAACTATATGAAAAAATGGGATTTAAAGATAGATACACTAACATGGTTTTAAAAATTAACGATGATAAGACATATAATGGACAATAGAAAATTTATTGTAGAAGCAGAAAGAAGTGATTAATTTGCAAAAAATGATAGTTTTTGATTTAGATGGTACATTACTAAAAGATGATAGGAGCGCAACAGAAAGCAGCAAAGAATATTTAAAAAAATTAAAAGATATGGGATATATTATAGTAATAGCAACAGGAAGAATATATGAATCAGTAAAAGATGTAATGAATGGTTTTGATAGCTTCAACTATATTATAACTGATGCTGGTGCATCATGTTATGACGTTAGTAATAACGTCATTATTTTTAATAATCCAATAGAATTAGAAACAGCAAAAAAATTCAAAGAGTTTTATAATGAAAATTGTGCATTTATTGATATTTGCAGCAAACATAAAATGTACCAATATCCCAATATAGCATCAGACAATTATTTTGTAGATTCAACTCAAGATTGGGACTACATTTTTAATAATTGCAAAGAAATATCACATATTTCAATAAAAATGAAAAATAATGATCAAGTAATGAAAAATTATAATGAACTAAAAATATTATTTCCTGAATTGAATATTAACATAATGCAAGATTCTTTTTCTGATAGAAAATGGATTGAAACAGTAAAAAAAGGGTGCACTAAATATAACGCAATATCTAAGTTAGCAACATATCTAAATATTAGCAATGAAAATATCATAGCGTTTGGTGATGGCCTTAATGATATTGATATGATAAAAAATTGTGGAGTAGGAGTTGCTCTCATTAATGCACTGCCACAGGTTAAAGAAAATGCAAACTTTGTCACCACTTATGACAATAACAATGAAGGTGTAATAGAATTTTTAAAGGAATATTTAAGTGTTGAGTAAAATTAAAAGTATTTATATGTAAATCAAGTGAAAATGATATACTGTTATAATTTAATTATTTATATTTTGGTGGTACAATTACTTATATAATAGGAGGTGCTAAAATTATGGATGGTGAAATTAAAGAACGAAGTTATATAGAAAGCTTTACCGATGATATGCTTAAAAAATATGGATTAAGTGATATAGACAAAAAACAAATATGCGATTTAATAGCAACAGCTATCAATGAAAAATTATATACAAATACATTAGATTATCAGCATAATTTAAAACATATTGAAAGAGTTATTGTTTATACAAAAATGATTTTAAATAACATGCAATCAGAAGAAAGACAATTAATTAATAAAGAAATGGAAGAAACATTGTTACAAGCAGTTCTATATCATGATATTGGCAAAACATATGGAGCTTCAAACAAGGAGCATGGTAAAGTAGGCTCAAAAATATTTAAGGAAATGACAACAGGGAAAATAGAAGAAAGACAATTAGAAATTATAAGTGCTCTAATTAAACAACACGCAGATGAAGAAGATAAAATTGATTTTGAAAACTTTGGATTTACCCTAGAAGAGCAAAAAACTATACAATTAATGTCAAATATTTTAAAAGATGCTGATGCATTAGATAGGAATAGACTTAATTATCCAGCACCCATTGGAACATGTGATAAATCGAAATTAAGAACAGAAGCAGCAAAAGATATTTTAAAACTAACAGATTCACTATATTATGATTACTGTACAACTACTATACGAGAAAAAGAAAAAAATAGTGGCAGTAAAATTTTAGACAATTATGAGCTATTGAATCAATGGATTAATGAATTTAATAATGGTAAAAAGGCAATGTTCCATGCTTCACTTGACCCAAGCATAGATATACTTATACCTAAAGAAAGTACACAAAAAGGAGCATATGTATACGCAGGAATAAGCCCAGTCAATTGCATGACTATGGCTTCATTTAGATCATCAACAATATTTCCGAGAACAAAAATAAATGGAATGAGAGCAATAACAGAAATATTTCCGGGATCAATCGAAGAAACACTAGGATCAAAATACATAACAATATATAAATTACCAAATGAAAAATTTAATGAATATATTGCAGAATCAACAGCTGCTCCTACTGGAGAATGGGTTTCAAAAGAAAGTGTCAAACCAACCGAACAAGTATCTTTCAATGCATTAGAATTATTTAATTATTTAATAAAAAATAGGCAATTAGGTATAGTACAGAATTATTCAAGCGAAAGACAATTCCAATCATACATAAAATCGTTTGAAATGTATATGTGGGGAATAAAAAGCATAAAAGATAATCCAGAAGCAATGAATCAAAAATGGCAAATGGCACAGTCAGTAATAAGATATTATGCAAAAAATCCGGAAGAAGTATTAGATACCGTTAATAGAATTAAAACTGATGTTGATATGGATATTCAAAAATACATAGAACATTTTAAAAAAAATTATGGACGTGAACCAAATTATGACAATGAATCAGAATGTTTAACTCCAATAATAAGAAATTTTGAAAAAAAGTATTATACAACAGACGAAACAGGCAAAAAAAAGTTAAATTATGATTATATCAATTCATTGACATCTAAAAATAAAACACAATCCCAAAATAGTTCAAAATCTATGACAAAAGGATTTGATCAAAGAAGCCAAACAGAACTAGAAATTGCAAGGCAAATACAAGAAAAAAATATGAGAATAAGAAAATCTAAAGAAGCACAAAGAAATTTAAACAAACCTAAGGTGTTAACTAAGTCACTAAACGCTTCAACAAGTGGGTTTGTAAACGCTCTAGTTTTAACACTAATTACTGGATTTATAGCTGGTACAATATTTATGGTTATTTATAATATTATAAAATAAGTAAAAGATAAAAGTAGGAGAATATAATGGGAGAAAATATAAGCATAAAAATATTAGAATCATATATGGATATTGATAAAATACAAGATTCAATAAATAATAAATTATTTAGTTTTATAACAAATGCTTCAAAACTGGTTGATTTATCAGAAGATATGTATCAAATCGAAAAAACAATCAAACTAAATGAAATATCGTTGAAAGCCTATATTCTAGATTCCAAATGTTGTAAGATTTTAAAAGAAAATAATATAACTAATTATTCGATAGATGATTTAAAAAATTTTATATACAAATATGAACAAAATACAAATGAAGACTGTTATGAATATCATTTATCTTTATCACTATATGAATTATTGGAAGAAATAGAAAAATTAGTTGATGATAAAATTAATTTAGAAATTAACAAAATATCAGAATTAACTCCTATTATAAATGAAGTAGCAAATATAAATACAAACAAATACGAAATGCTTTACAATCAGATTAGACAAGACATAACTAATAATTATTTGAATCAAAATTTAATTGATGATAAGAGTTTCAATATATGTATTCGATTTGTAAATGATATTTTTAATTACTACATAAATGGATATCCAGATATTCCCAATGAGTATATAGAGATAGCGTAAATTATTAAACATAGGCAATAGATTTTTCTTAAAATCATTGCTTTTTTTACTAAAATAAGGTATCATAATAATTCCTAGAAGGGGTGGAAAATATGTATACATTAGATTTTATCCTGCTTTTTAATGATATAGTAGACAATTTAAATAACCTTAGTCAGGAAGAACTAACTGAACAACTTGATAAATTATATAGCTATATTAATTTGCCAAAGGAAATATCTCTTTCTAATGAATTAAAAACTAAGGTGTTAAAAACAATTAAGGAAATAATAACTCTATATAAATACAAAGATATGATGATAAATAAATCTAGAGGTAATTATCTTAGAGGTAATGGTCAAATAGATTCAGCTAATCCAGATTTTTTTGCTTCTTATAATTCATTAAGGTTGGATTTGGATGATTTTGGAATAAGTAAGTTTAACATAGTTGGAAGTAAAGAGGGTATCAAACAGCAAATTTATGTGTATGACCAAAACTTTTTCCCTGTCACATTTACAAACCCAAAATTAGGTAATAAAGACTATAAAATTACCACAAGGGAAAGAAAAATATTTTTAAAGAGAACTGGTTTGCTTTCAAATCAACTAGAATATACAGACACCCATGTTCATTATATAGATTCTATTGTTGATAAAATTTATAGTTATAGTTACATTATTAAAAATGTAAAAGTTGAAGACTATAAAGAATTAGGTTTAAATGAAATGCTTGATATAGTGTATTATCAAATAGAACAAGCTCACCTTAAACCAACTTCTGTTTCAACTATAAGTAGGAGTCATAAATACCCCGAATATGTAGAAGTAGAACAAAATGGTAAAAAATTTCTAACAACAATAAATGTTCTAAAAGGAATTAACTCATTAACAAGTTACAATGTACCAGTTAACGGTTCAATAACTAGAGATGGGGGTAATATTTATACTACATATATGCTTTCTGGCAATAGTATAGAGAGTAAACAAGAAAAATTATCAGAAGATTTACAAGATGAAGAAGAAAAAATTAACTTTGTAAAATATTACAGATATGTTAATAAGTAAAAGGAATGAAATCAATGATAAGTATTTTGATTGTAGAAGATGAAGAAAACATAAGAAATATAATGAAAAAAGTGTTAACCAGAGAAGGATATAATGTACTTTTAGCCGAATCAGCAGAAATTGGCCTTGATATAATTGACAAAAATCATATCGATTTGATAGTACTAGATTTAACATTACCAAATATGGACGGTTACGAATTTACAAGAGAACTAAGAGAAGCAAAATATGAAATACCGATATTAATGGCAACTGCAAAACAATTGCCATCGGATAAGTACAAAGGCTTTTTAGTTGGAACAGATGACTACATGACGAAACCACTTGATATGGATGAATTCACTTTAAGAATAAAAGCACTGCTTAGAAGAAGCAAGATAGTTAGCGAAAGAAAAATAGAAATTGGAAAAGTCGTATTAGATTATGATTCTCTTACAGTCACTAGAGAAAATGAAACCATGACTTTACCTCAAAAAGAATTTTACTTGCTTTACAAATTGCTTTCATACCCAGATAAAATATTTACAAGAATAGAATTGATGGATGAAATATGGGGATATGAATCCAACACTGATGATGTAACTTTAAATGTACATATAAATAGGTTAAGAAAGAAATTTGAAAAATATCCAGAATTTGAAATAAAATCTATACGAGGTTTAGGATATAAAGCGGTGAAAAAAAATGAAAAATAATAATATTTCAAAAAAAAATAAAATTCAAACTTACTTTGTTATTTGGACATTTGTAGCGTTATTATCATCACTAGCGGTAATCGCATTGATATTATTTATATTGAATCTAAATATTGATGTATTCGCAATGATAAAAGAAAAAACCATACTTTCTATAGTAATAATAATTGTTGCTGAAATGCTATTTGGTGGAGTTGCAACAATCATTATTGGTAATCCAATTATTAAAATAATGGATGAAATAGAAAGAATACTAAAAGAAATAACTATGGGAAACTACAAAGTTAGACTCAAAGAAACAAAATACCTAAAAGATATTAATAGAAACTTTAATAAAATGATATCAGAACTAGATAGTGTTGAAATTCTTAGAAGTGATTTTATAAACAATTTTTCGCATGAACTAAAAACACCATTGGTGTCAATAAAAGGATATGCAGAAGAATTAAAAAGAAGTGATTTAACAGAAGAAGAGAAGAATAAGTATCTTGATATAATAATAAACGAATCCAATAGATTAACTTCTTTATCCACAAATATTTTGAACCTATCAAAAGTTGAGCAACAGCAAATACTTACTGATAAAACTAAAATAAACGTAGGGGAACAAATTAGACAAGTTATATTAATTGAGTTAAAAAAAATAGAAAAAAAGAATATTAATTTGGATCTAGATATTGATGATTGTTATATAGAAGCAAATGAAGGACTTATTGAACAAGTTTGGATTAATATAATTGAAAACTCTATTAAATTCACAGAAACTAATGGAATTTTATCAATTAAAGTAAAAGAGGAAGAAGATAAAATTGTTGTTAAAATAAGGGATAATGGAATAGGCATAGAAGAAGAAAGTCTAAATCATATTTTTGACAAATTTTATTCTACAAAAGATAGTAATGGAAAAATTGGGAATGGATTAGGACTAGCATTAACTAAAAAAATCCTTGATTTGCATAGTGCATCTGTATTAGTTGACAGTAATAAGAATAAATACACAGAATTTATCATCAAATTTAATAAAGAAAATAGTATTTAATGTACTATTTTTTTGTTGTTTATTTTCAGTTTATTTTACAGGCGTACGATAACATCTAAAAGGAGAGAAAGTGTATGAAAAAAATTACAGATTTTATTGTAAATAAAAGAAATATAATTTTAATAATATTTGTAATTCTTACAGGGGTTTGTTTATATACTTCTACAAAAGTTAATATAAATTCTGATATTACAAAGTATCTTCCAAGTACATCAGAAACAAAAATCGGTAAGGATATAATGGATGAAGAATTTGAAGAACAAAAATCAAGTGAATTAAACGTAATGTTTAAAGATTTAAGTGAATCAGATAAAAAAACAACTTTTAAAGAATTACAAAGTATTGAAGGAGTAAGCAAAGTAGAATACGACAATACAGAAGAATACAACAACGGAGAGTACACACTATATACATTAAAAGTAGATGACTATGATCACTCCAAAACAGCAGAAAATGTATACAACGAAGTAAATAAAAATTACAAAACAGAGGCAATGAGTGGATCTATATACGATGAATATAAACCAGTATTAAAATTGTGGATAGTTGTTTTAGCAATAGCAATAGCAATGGTAATATTAACAATATTAAGTGAATCTTATATAGAACCATGGTTATATTTGACATCTATTGGAATAGCAGTATTTATTAACAAAGGTACAAACATCATGTTTCCAAGTGTATCTAATATAACAGATTCAATTACTGCAATATTGCAATTAGCTCTATCAATGGATTACTCAATAATGTTGTCTAATAGATATAGACAAGAAAGAGAAAAAGAAAAAGACAAAGAAAAAGCAATGAAGAAAGCATTATATGACTCATTCAAAGCTATTTCAAGTAGCTCAGTAACAACAATTGTTGGATTATTAGCATTAGTATTTATGAGTTTCACTATAGGTAGAGATTTGGGATTCGTTCTTGCAAAAGGGGTATTACTAAGCTTAGTAAGTATATTCCTTTGTCTACCGGGATTATTATTAATGTTTGATAAGGCAATAATATCTTCAAAAAAGAAATCACCAAATTTAAACTTAACTAAATTAGGGAAGTTCGGTTATAAAACAAGGGTAGCACAATTGATAATAATAGTAGTAGCGTTTGTTGGCGCATATCTATTAAAAGGAAATTTGGAAATCCTATATACAGATTCACAACAGGATAAAGTTGGAAAATACTTCCCAGCAACAAACCAAATAGCAATTGTATATGAAAATAAATATGAAAATGTTATTTCAGAATATTGTAAATCACTAACAAGTGATAAAAAAGCAAATCAAGTGTTATGTTACGGAAATACAATTAATGAAAAACTTTCATATAATGAATTAAATAAAAAATTCAAAGATTTAGGTCAAGAAACAGAAATAGATGATTATTTAATAAAAATAATTTATTACAATTATTACAATAAGAACACTAATGATAGTATGACACTTGATGAATTTATTAAATTTATCAAATCAGATATTTATACAAATGAAAAAGTTTCAGGTCTTATTTCAGATGAAATAAAAGATAATATCAATTTACTAGAGAATTTCTCAAATAAAGAAAATATAAACAAAAAGAGAAGTATTAGTGAGATAGCTAGCATTTTAGGAATTAGTGAAAGTGATGTTAAAGATTTACTTATTCTATATAATTCTAAAAATGTAGATACAAAAATAACAATAAGTGAATTTGTTAATTTCATGTTAAATGAAGTAGCAACTGATCAGAACTACTCATCAAGTATTGATTCAAATACTTTAAATTCTCTAAAACAATTAAAACCATTTACTAATTCAAATAATATCAATAAACAAATGACATCAAATGAAATTGCTCAATTGTTTGGAATAGATAAAAATCTAGTTGATAAATTATTCTTATTTTATAGAACAACAATAAATTCTAGTACAACTATGACAATAAATGAATTCTCAAGTATTGCATTAGAATTGAAAAATAATCCATCATTTAGTAACATGTTTAACGAAGAAACAATAAATAAATTAACAGTTTTAAAAACTTTAAGTGATGATAATAACATAAATATGAAATATTCTAACCAAGAACTAGCAAATATTTTAACATCTCTTGGAATAGAAAATTTGGATAGCAATACTTTAGGATTGTTATATTTCTACAATTATTATAAGAATAATATTTCAAATGGAATATATAATACAACAACGAAATTATCTCTAAATTCATTTGTAACTGAAGTGTTAAATGACACATCAATTAGTACATTATTACCACAGTCAATTAATCAATATAAACCATATTTAAATAAATTTAGCAACAATGATTTTATTACAAGTGAATTTAATAAAGTAGAAATGTTTGAACAATTAAAAGACTTTGGTTTTGAAGAAAATCAAATTAACATGATTTATGCTGGAGTATACAAATCATTACTTCCATCAGCTACAGATGAGGAGGCAATGAGTGATACTACAATAAAATTAACACCATATAAATTAATGACAATAATGAAATCAAATTTACAAGAAAGTGATGAAGCATATGCGAAATTAGCATTGTTATTAAATATTATGGATTTATCATATAGCCAAACATACAATGTAGTTCCTACATATGACTATCAAACTTTAACAAATTATTTACAACAAATTAGTAGTGATGTAAATGTAGCAACAGTATCACTTGGATATGGATATTATGATTTCAAAAACAATGCATCAAGCGATTACAAAACTATGGCAATTAAAGAAATAATTAATTTTATATATACTAATAAAGACGACCAATTAATTAATTCAAAAATTGGAAATAATACACAACTCATAGAATTAGGTTACAAGATTGTTAATAATACAACAAATAAATATACATATAAAGAATTAAGTAGTTTAATAGGGCAAGAAGAATCAATTGTGAAAAATATTTATGATGTTGCAGACTTCTCACAATTATCAACAACGATGAATCCATTAGAATTCACAAAATTAATTCTTGATAATCAAAGTAATCCATTATTAAGCTCTAGCTTAAATGAAAATACAATTAGTAAATTAAAATTAGTAAATACAGTAATGAATTCAACGCTTAATAACACAAGGTATAATTCAAAAGATTTGGCAAACTTATTAGGAAGCAACAAGGATACAATAAGTTTGGTAATGTCATTATATGATTCAAAATATATCAAAACCAATGAAAAAATATCTTTAATAGATTTTACAAACTTTATAATTCAAGATGTCCTTAAAGATTCAAAATATTCATCAAAAATTAATAATGAAGCAAAAAATAAATTAAATACAGTAAATGGGTTAATGAAAAATGTATTAAATAATAGAAAATATAATTCATTAGAATTATATAATACACTAAGTAGTTTAAGTGATAACTTGGATTATAACACAGTTGATGTAGTATATATTTATTACGGAAGCAAAAACTATTATGATGACTCATGGAAATTGACCGTTGAAGAAATTGTTAACTACCTAAATAGTGATATATTAAATAATGAAAAATATTCAAGCTTTATCGATGATGATATGTCAAAACAAATAACAGATGCAAAAGAAAGTATTAGTGAGGCAAAAAAATTATTAGTAACAAACAAATATTCAAGAGCAATATTAAATACAAAATATTCTGTTGAAGGAAAAGAAACTTTTGAATTTGTCCAAAATGCACTAGATACAGTTGGAAAAAATGAAGGTGTATATGTAATTGGAGATTCACCAATGGCATTAGAAATGAGCAAATCATTCGATGGTGAATTAAATTACATAACAATTCTTACAATGATATTTATATTTGTAGTAGTAGCAATAACATTTAAGGATTTATTAATACCATTAATATTAACACTAATTATTCAATGCGCAGTATTTGTTACAATGGCAATATTGTCAATGACAGGAACAGATGTATACTTTATTTCATTATTGATAGTTCAGGCTATTCTAATGGGAGCTACGATAGATTACGCTATTGTATATACAACTTATTACAAAGAATCTAGACAAACAATGAACGTACAAGACTCAATCATAAATGCATACAACAAGTCTATACATACAATAATATCATCCTCATCAATATTAATTATTGTAACGCTAATTATTTCAACATTTGCAGATGCAATAGCGGCAAAAATCTGTGAAACAATATCACAGGGTACATTATGCTCAGTAATTTTGATTTTGTTTATGCTGCCTGGTATTCTTGCAGTATTTGACAAATTAATATGCAGAAAAAATAGTTACGTAGAACCAAAAAAGAACACAAAATAGTTGAGTAACATGCATTCAATGAATGAAAGAATATACCAAAAAAAGTATATTCTTTTTTATGTAAACATAACTTGAATTTGAGTTTAATAAAATTTAATTATGATATAATAATTATGGTGAAGTATATGAACAATAAAACTAGATTAAAAGAAATAATAAGTATAATAAATAAAAATGATTTATTAAACGATAAATCACCAAAAAACATAAGGAAAACCATAGAAGATTTAGGGCCAACATTCATAAAAATAGGGCAAATATTATCAACTAGAGAAGACATAATTCCAAATGATTATTGTGTTGAACTAGCCAAACTAAGGAGTAATGTTGAGCCACTTCCCTTTAAAACAATTGAAGAAATATTAAAAAAGGAGTATGGGGATTATCAAAAATACTTTAAATTGATAGACGAGAAACCAATAGGTGCTGCTTCAATAGCGCAAGTTCATAAAGCAGTTCTAAATACAGGCGAAGAAGTTGTAATAAAGGTAAGAAGACCAAATATAGAAGTTGAAATAAAGCAGGATATGGAATTGTTAAAAAATGCAATAAACATATTACATTTAAATCACTTTATAAAAATAATGGATTTAAATTCTATGATAGATGAATTATATGAATCAACAATTAAGGAATTAAATTTTAAACAAGAAGTTGAAAATATGAATACATTTGAAGAATGCAACAAAGATATACCATATATATCATCACCAAAAGTTATAAAAGAATTATGCAATGAAAATATTATAGTAATGGAATATATAAATGGAATAATGATATCTAATATAGATGAATTAAAAAATAATGGATATAATACAAGTGTAATTGCAAAAGAATTAAGTAGGAACTATATAAAACAAGCATTAGACGATGGAATGTTTCATGCAGATCCACATCCGGATAATATATGTTTATTAGATGAGAGAATAATCTTTTTGGATTGGGGTATGGTTGGAACTCTAACGAAAAGAAATATGGAACTGTTAAAAAAATGCATGAAATCAATAATTGAAGAAGACTATGAAGGAGTAACTAATTACTTAATATCTATGTCAAAAGTGAATGGTGAATTAAATAAACAAAAATTAACAAATGAAATATCAACTATATTAAAAGAATTTAGTACGCTAGAATTAGATAAAATAGATACAAAAAAATTCATAACAAATATGTTCGAAATGCTACAAAATAACGGTTTAATATTAGATCATAATATAACTATGTTAGTGCGTGGAATAGGAATAATAGAACCAGTATTAAAATCACTTGATTCGAAGATAAGTTTAACAAGTGTATTAAAAGAAAAAGTAATAGAAAATGAAATAAAATCAATTACATCAGGCGAACCAATAAAAGAAATAAGCAAAAAAATAATCAAAACAACAAGGAGCTTATCAAATCTACCAAATGAAGCAGAAAAATTATTAAAGTCTATGAATGAGGGAAATATAAAATTAAAATTTGAATTGAGTAATTCAAAAAATCAAGTTGATAAAATAGAAAAATTAATTCATGAATTAGTGCTTGGATTTATAGATGGTTGCCTTATAGTAGCATTTAGTTTAACAGATATTGATGAAGTAAGATACGCATTTTTGACAGGAATAATTATCATATCTATTATATTAATAATTAGAATAATAAAAGATAATATACATAGTGGGTATTAGGAAGTAATTAATTTAAAAGTAGTTAATTACTTTTTTTAATATTCATTTAATGTACACATTGTTTAATTAATACGAAAGGAAGAAGATAATATGAAAAGAAGCATTAAAAATATAATAATGATAGTGCTAATAGTATTAATTAGTTCGAGCATGATAGTAACAATGAACATTGCTAAAAACGATAACGCATCGAATTTGAATATAGTGCAAAATAATAATCAGGGAACACCGCCAGAAAAACCAGATGATGAAAATAATAAGCCACCAGAACTACCAAATGAGGAGCAAGGTGAGCTAAAAGAAAATTCAAACAGTGATAGCGATGAGAAACGACCAGAAATGCAAGGACAAATTGAAACAAAAGGAAGCGATTTATCAACAACATATTATGTTATATTTGGAATAGAAAGTTTAATTCTTTCATTATTAATAATATATTTATTAATGTCCAACTTTAACAAAAAAACAATAAAAGAAACTTTTACAACTGGGGATAAAATTTTAATAATTGTATTGTTAACGATAATCTTAACATTCGGTCTAACATTTTTAGATGCATACATAACAAAAAATATATTTTTAAATAATAATTCAACAAATGAACAAAAAAATCAAAGTGAATCTATTACATATAAAGGAACAAAAGAAATAACATCATCAACAACAATAACTGATGGTGAATATGAATCTACAACTAAAGATGAAAATACCCTATTAATAAGTGGAAATATAACAGCCAATATTTCAAACATTACTGTAACAAAAACAGGTGACTCAGATAGTGGCGATAATAGTAACTTTTATGGAAATAATTCAGCTTTGCTTGCTAAATCTGGTGCAAATGTTACACTTGATAATATAACTGTTAAAACAGAGGCATCTGGAGCAAACGGTGTATTTAGTTATGGAGGACAAGCAACGACTAACAATAGTAAAAGTGATGGAACAACAATAACAATTAGCAATTCAAAAATTACAACAACAGGGGACAATGCAGGTGGGATAATGACAACAGGAGGAGGAATAACAAAAGCTTCAAATTTAACAATAAGTACTTCTGGAACATCGAGTGCGGCTATACGTACAGACCGAGGAGGAGGAACAGTGACAGTAGATAAAGGAACATATACTACATCAGGAAAAGGTTCACCAACAATATATTCAACAGCGGATATAACAGTAAGTAATGCAACGTTAACAGCAACAGCATCAGAAGGAATAGTAATAGAAGGCAAAAATAGTGTAAAAATAGAAAATTGTAATTTAACCGATAGTAACACAACGTTAAATGGTCAATCAACAACATACAAAAATATATTTCTATATCAGTCAATGAGTGGCGATGCTGCGGAAGGTAATGCAACATTTACTGCAATAAAAAGTAATATAACAACAAACAATGGAGACACATTTTATATAACTAATACAACAGCAACTATAAATTTGGAAAATAATACAATTACAAATAATGATGCGTCAGGTAATTTTTTAAGAGCTCAAAAAGACTCTTGGGGAACTACTGGAAGCAATGGTGGAAAAGTTACACTTGTAATGAGCAATCAAGAAGCAATAGGTAATATAGTAATTGATAGTGTTTCCACTATTAATATGACAATGAAAGAAAAATCATATTATGAGGGAACTATCAATGGAGATAACACAGCAAAATCAATAGAATTAACAATTGACAAAACATCAAAAATAAAATTAACTGGTGATAGTTTTGTATCTTCTTTAACAGATGAGGATACATCATACAGTAACATAGATTTTAATGGATATAAATTATATGTTAATGGTACAGCTATAAATTAGAAAGGATGGGAAAATACCCATCCTTTTAATATTAAAATATTGACAACTGTTATATACTGTTATATAGTATATTTAACAGAGGTGGTCTAGTGAAAATATTAATAAACAGTTCTAGTAATGTACCAATATATCAACAAATAAAAGACTCATTTATAAATCAAATCCTAAATGGAGATTTAAAAGAAAATGAGATGATACCATCAATAAGGAAATTAGCCCAAGATATCAGAATAAGTGTAATGACAATAAAAAAAGCATATGATGAACTTGAAGAAGGAGGATACATAAAAACAATACATGGGAAAGGCAGTTTTGTTTGCACCAAAAATATTGAATTAGCAAAAGAACAGGCAAAAAAAGAAATTGAAGATAATATAAATAAAATAATAGATTTATCTAGAAAATACGATATAGAAAAGAAAGAAATATTAGATGCATTTGAAATATTTTATGGAGGTAATGATTAATGAATAATGCCATAGAAGTAAGAAAATTAAGTAAGGAATATAAAAATTTTAAGTTAGATAACATTGATATTGATATTGAAAGTGGAACAATAGTAGGGTTAATTGGGGAAAACGGTGCCGGAAAAACAACTATAATAAAATCTATACTAAATATTATAAATACAAATTATGAAAGTATAAAAATATTTGATAAAGATTACAAAAAGTATGAGAATAGTATAAAAGAGGATATAGGTGTAGTTTTAGATAATACATTTTTTCCCGAAATACTTTGTCCAAAAGATATAAATAAAATTATGAAGTTTACTTATAAAAATTGGGATGAGAACTTATTTCAAAATTATATGAATGAATTTAACATAATAGACACACAACAATTAAAAAAACTATCCAAAGGAATGAGAAAAAAAGTTGAAATAGCAGCAGCATTATCACACAACCCAAAATTACTTATATTGGATGAACCAACTAGTGGATTAGATCCAGTGGCAAGGCAAGAAATATTAGATATATTTTTAAAATTTATAGAAGATGAAAATCATACAATATTATTTTCAACACATATTACTACTGATCTAGAACAAATCGCAGATCACATAATATTTATAGATAATGGAGCAAAAATAATAGATAAAAGTAAAGACGAAATATTGGATAATTATGGTGTATTAAAATGTGACATAGATTATCTTGAAAACATAGACAAAGAAGATGTAATAGCATTTAAAAAGAATAAATATGATTATCAAATTTTAGTAAACGATAGAAATAAAATTGAAAAGAAATATAAAGAATGTATTATAGAAAAAATAACACTTGATAACTTAATGCTATTAATTATAAAAGGAGAAAAATAATATGAAAGGCTTAATAATAAAAGATATATTAATGATTAAAAATAACATAAAATTGCTTTCAATAGCGTTCTTAGTGTGGTTAATTCTATCATCAACTCAGAACAATGATATGACATTTGTATTACCATTTCTAGCAATAATGATATTTATATCTACATTTAGCTATGACGACTATAATAATTGGAATGCATATGCTATAACATTACCTAATGGTAGAAAAAATGTTGTTAAAAGTAAATACATAGCAAGCATAATATTAACTGTAGTAATAGCGTTGATATGTGGTGTAATATCATATATATTTTATAAAACAAAAATGTTAAACTTAATACAACAATTATCAGGAAGTCTAGTTGGAGTAATTATTGTAATTTCTTTGTTATATCCAATAATGTTTAAATATGGTTCGGAAAAAGGAAGAATTATTACTATGTTATTAGTAATAGGTACAGTATGCATATCTGGATTAATCTCAAAAATTATTAATATCCCAGAAAAATATATAAATATATTTAGCAATTATGAAATAGCATTTTTAGCAGTAATATCAATTGTGTCCTTAATAATTTCTTATATTATTTCAAAAAAAATATATCTAAAAAAAGAGTATTAAATATGAATAGATGTAATTGGGTAAATATGAAAAATGATTTATATGTTAAATACCATGATGAAGAGTGGGGAGTACCAGTTTATGATGATAAAAAACTATTTGAGATGCTTATACTTGAATCGTTTCAAGCAGGATTATCATGGGAGTGCATTTTAAATAAAAGAGAGGAGTTTAAAGATGCATTTGATAATTTTGAATTAAATAAAGTATGTGATTATAATGAAGAAAAAATAAAAAACTTAATGGAAAATGAAAAAATAATAAGAAACAAATTAAAAATAAAGTCCGCAATTTCAAACGCAAAAGTATTTAAAAATATTCAAAAAGAATATAAAACATTTTCCAATTATATATGGAGTTTTACAAATAACAAAACAATATATGAAAATGATAAAACAAGTTCCGAATTATCAGATATAATTTCTAATGATTTAAAAAAACGAGGAATGAAGTTTGTAGGAACAACAATAATTTATTCATATCTTCAAGCTATAGGAATGATAAATTCTCATCAAGATACATGCGATTTCAAATGATTTGACTTTAATAAATAAATTTGTCAAAATATCCCTCCAAATGGAAAAATATGAAAAAATTGATACAAAAGAGAATTGAGGATTATAGTAAGATTTTGATGGAATTTGATTCTGGTGAATTTATGAAATTATTTTATACAAAGGATGGAGAAATATTAAAGCTATTTAATAAAGAAATTTAACTTTAGAACAAATATCAGATTTTCGATATTATGCAGATATGCAAATAAAATTAGAAAAAATAGTAAGGGAATAAAAAAACACTTAACACAAAAAGTGTTTTTTTATGTTAAGTAATTAATAAAAAATGTTTAGTGTAAAAACTATATGATATAATAAAAATAAGATAAGGAGAATAAAAATGGGAACAAATTACATAGAAAATAAATTTGATTATTCAACAATAATTCCTTCAGTAGAATATATAACTTACTTAGTTGAATATTGTGATAGTGTTTTTAAACACTTCACGGAACTTCTAGAAGACGAAGAGGAAAAAAACAAAGACGTGAATCCACAACAAAAAATATATAATTATAAAAGAACTTTTGGAGAATATTTTTCAATAGATATAACTGGTAAAAACTACATGAGTACAAAATGTTCAAATTTACAACAATTCAAAGATGAAGTAAAAAAAGGAACACTAAAAGATGTGCTAAAACTAACAATATCACTTAATCTTGATTATAGAAAAGGAAATATTCAAAATTTAGAACAATATGACAATGATTTTACTATAAAATTTAAACCATATGAAATTGAATTTATAAGGAAATCAAATCATAGTGAAAATTACATGAATGAAGTAGAAAAAAACATAAATGAACTACTAAAGAGATTTCCTTCGGTTAATACAATATTCCAATCAAAATAATAAAATTTTAAAAAATAGTCATAATAACATTAAAGGAGAAATATAATGATAAAGAACTATATAAAAAATTATGAAAAATATTCTATATTGATTTCAATATTGTTAATAATTTTATCAGTTCTACTAATACTTAAACCAATGAAATCACTAGAGGTGTTTATAACTATATTTGCAATTATAATGCTTATTAATGGAGTAATGAATTTTATTTCATATTTCACAACTGAAAAAGAAAGCAGACTATTTAGCTTCGACTTGATAACAGGAATAATAACAATTTTATCAGGAATACTAATGCTAATTTATAGAGTAGAACTAATAAGTACATTCTCAATAATATTAGGTATATGGATAATTATAAACAATTTGTTTAAAATACAATTATCAGTAAATTTAAGCTCTATACCAAGTAGTGGCTGGATAGGCTTAATGATATTGTCAATATTAATGATTGTACTTGGAGTTCTATTAGTAATAAATCCATTTGGATCTATAGTTACAATAACGTCATTAACAGGAACATTGTTATTGATATCAGAAGTAATAAATTTATTTGAAAGTATATATATTTTAAATAAAATTAAAAACCTATAAAAGAACAAGGAATAGAAAACTATTCCTTTTTAAGTGAAATAAAAAATCAACAAGCATATAATAATAATGCTTGAAAAATATTGTAAGGCAATTGACAAAAAATATATATTGTAATAAAATTCTATGTGCAGTAACAAAGATAGGTGATAAAGTTATGAAAGAAAATAGTATCCTGAGTCAAATAAAATCACTAGAGAAACTGATTGTTAGAAATATTACAGGAATTGGCTTTCAAAACATAGAAGCAATTCCAACACCTACACAAATGCAAATAATTAAATATATTTTGGAGAATAACGATAAAGAAGTTTATCAAAGAGATTTAGAAAAAGTTTTAAACTTAAGGAGAGCAACAGTTTCAGGGGTTTTACAAACGATGGAAAAAAATAATTTGATAAAAAGAGTTACTGATACAAATGATACTAGAACCAAGAGAATAATACTAAACGAAAAAACAAAAAATATCTTTTTTACATATAGAAAAAAGGTAAGCGAATTAGAGTTAAAAATAACAAGTGGTATTAGTAAAGATGAGTTAAAAATATTCTCAAGTGTTATAGATAAAATGAAGGAAAATGTAAAAAATTTGAATTAGAAAGGAAGACAATATGCTAAAATTATTGAAAAACTTGAAAAAAAGAGAAATAGTATTAGCACTTCTATGTATAGTGCTTATATTTATCCAAGTGTGGTTAGATCTAAAGATGCCAGATTATATGTCTGAAATAACAGTATTAGTGCAAACAGAAGGAAGTAAAATGCAAGATATATTATTAAATGGCGGATATATGCTTCTATGTGCATTAGGAAGCTTGGTATCGGCAATTATAACAGGGTATTTTGCAGCTTTAATAGCGTCTAATTTTTCTAAAAATGTAAGAAAAAAAATATTTACAAAAGTTGAAGAATTAGGAATGCAAGAAGTAAAACAATTCTCAACGAGCAGTTTAATCACACGAACAACAAATGATGTAACACAAGTTGAAATGTTAATAGGAATGGGATTACAACTATTAATAAAAGCACCAATAACAGCTGTATGGGCTGTAAACAAAATTCTAAATAAAAGTTGGCAATGGAGCGCAGTTACAGGCGTTGCAATTGTAATATTGCTAAGCGTAATAGGAGTATTGGTTCTAATAGTAATGCCTAGATTTAAAATAGTTCAAAAACTAACAGATAAAATAAATAATGTAACAAGAGAAAATTTAACTGGTATAAGAGTAGTAAGAGCGTTTAATGCTGAAGGATACCAAGAAGAAAAATTTGAAAAAACAAACACAGAATTAACGAACTTACAACTATTTAACCAAAAGAAATTTGCAATAATGCAACCTGTAATGTATCTAGTAATGTATTGTTTAACATTATCGATTTATTTTATAGGGGCATATCTTATAAAAGATTCATTAATGGCAGACAAATTTACAATGTTTGGTGATATGGTAGTATTTAGTTCATACGCTATGCAAGTAATAATGTCATTCCTTATGCTTGCCATGATATTCATGATTGTGCCACGTGCCCAAGTTTCAGCTAATCGTATTAATGAGGTATTAGATAAAGACATAAGCATAAAAAATGGTAAAATAGATAAAAACCAATCAAAAGAAATTGGAACAGTTGAATTCAAAAATGTATCATTTAAATACCCAGATGCTGATGAATATTTATTAAAAGATATATCATTTAAAGCAAATAAAGGCGAAACAGTAGCATTTATAGGATCAACAGGTAGTGGTAAATCAACATTAATTAATTTAGTTCCAAGATTCTATGATGCAACTGATGGAGAAGTATTAGTCGATGGAATTAATGTAAAAGAATATAGTATGGAATTTTTAAACAACAAAATAGGATATGTGCCACAAAAAGCAGTAATGTTTAATGGAACAGTAAAAGAAAATATCGCATATGGGGATAATGGAAAAGATAATATAGATGAAAATAAGGTAAAAGAGGCGATAAGAGTAGCTCAAGGAAAAGACTTCGTTGAATCAATGGAAAACAAATATGATTCACATATTGCTCAAGGAGGAACAAACGTTTCTGGAGGTCAAAAACAAAGACTAGCAATAGCAAGAGCAATAGCAAGAGATCCAGAAATATATATATTTGACGATTCGTTTTCTGCACTTGATTACAAAACAGATGCGATACTTAGAAAAGAATTAAAAAAATATACTAAGGATGCTACTAGTCTTATAGTTGCACAAAGAATAGGAACAATAATGAATGCTGACAAAATATTAGTTTTAGATAATGGAAAATGTGTTGGAATGGGAACACATAAAGAATTACTAAAATCATGTGAAGTATATAAACAAATAGCACTTTCACAATTATCAAAGGAGGAATTAGAAAATGCATAACGAAGATAACAAAGAAAAGACTCCTAAAAAACAATTTGGACCAGGTCCAAGAATGGGTAGTGGAGAAAAAGCAAAAGACTTTAAATCTGCGATAAAAAGATTATTTAAGGAATTAAACGATTACAAAATATTAATAACAATCTCATTAGTTTTAGCTGCATTAGGAGCTATACTATCAATATTGGCGCCTAATAAATTATCAAAGCTAACAGATGAAATTCAAAAGGGTTTAGTAGTAAATAAAAGTAATATAGAATTATTAACAAATGAAATAAAAGAAAACATCTCAGAAGAAAAAATAAAAGAAGTAATACCACAAGTATTGCAAATGAATTTGTCACAAGAAAATATATACAAAATCTTAAGTAGTAACGAAATAAAAGAAGAAGATAAAAGAGAATTTCAAGAATTTTTAAGTAATATTAACAATCCAGAAAACAGTAAAAATATATTAACAGAATTGTCAAAATTACCTGAAAGTATCCTAAAAGAAGTAATAAGTGAATCATACTATAACGAAACAAAAATAACTTATAATGACAAAAAGATGCTTTTGGATTTACTTAATAGCAAAGGTAAAAATATTAAAATTCCAAAGAGTATGAAAGATATATTCTTTAGTGAAATAACTATAGATAATACAAAAATATCAGCAAGCGATCAATATGAATTTGCAACAGCTTTAAGTGAAATGAAAGACACTTCAAGTGCAACAGAATTATATAAAAAAATAGATGGAATGCCAGAATCTATACAAAGTGTTATAAAGCCATTTATGGATATAGATAAAATAAAATCAATCGCTTTAGTACTATTAGTAATGTATTTATGCAGTGCACTATTCACATATATTCAATCAATATGTATGACAAATGTGTCTAATAAATTTGCTAAGAAGTTAAGAACAAGTATTTCTAAAAAAATAAATAGATTACCATTAAAATACTTCGATGGACATCAAACTGGAGATATTTTATCAAGAGTAACAAATGATGTTGATACAATAGCACAATCTATGAATCAATCACTTGCAAGTTTAGTAAGTAGTATAACATTATTTTTAGGTACAATTATAATGATGTTTTATACTAATTGGATCTTAGCAATAACTGCTATATTATCTAGTTTAATAGGGTTTGCAGGAATGTCGCTGATATTAAAAAATTCCCAAAAGTACTTCATTGCAAGGCAAGAAGAATTAGGAAAATTAAATGGACATATTGAAGAAATATACTCTGGGTTAAATGTAGTAAAAGCATACAATGGTAAAAAAAGTGCAGACGAAAAATTTGACTTATACAACAATGGGGTATGGGAAAGTAATATGAAAAGCCAATTTTTATCTGGATTAATGCAACCTATGATGAGTTTTATTGGTAACTTTGGATACGTTGCGGTATGTATTGTAGGAGCACTTTTAACAGTAAAAGGAAATATATCATTCGGTGTAATTGTAGCATTTATTACATATGTAAGATTGTTTACTTCACCATTAGCGCAAATGGCACAAGCAATGACTTCACTTCAATCAACAGCAGCGGCTAGTGAAAGGGTATTTGAATTTGTTGATGAAAAAGAAATGCCAAATCAACGTGATATGACTGAAAAGTTAGATAAATCAACAGTAAAAGGTAACATAGAATTTGAAAATGTAATGTTCCAATACGAGGATGCGGATAAACCTACAATAAAAAACTTTACAGCTAAAGCAAAACAAGGTCAAAAGATAGCAATAGTAGGACCAACTGGTGCAGGAAAAACAACTATGGTAAATTTACTTATGAAGTTTTATGAAATCAACTCAGGAGATATAAAAATAGATGGAATTTCAACAAAAAAATTAACAAGAGAAAATATACATGAATTATTTACTATGGTACTACAAGATACATGGTTATTTGATGGAACAGTAAAAGAAAATATCATATATAATAGAAAAAATATAACAGATGAACAAGTACAAAAAGTATGTAAAGAAGTCGGATTAGATCACTTTATCAAGACATTACCACATGGATATAATTCAAGTCTTTCAGAAAATGATAGTGTGTCTGCTGGTCAAAGGCAATTGCTTACAATAGCAAGAGGAATGATAGAAAATGCTCCATTCCTAATATTAGATGAAGCAACATCAAATGTAGATACTAGAACAGAAGAACTAGTCCAAAAAGCAATGGACAAATTAACAGAAGGAAAAACATCATTTATAATTGCACATAGATTATCAACAATAAAAAATGCTGATTTGATATTAGTTATGAAAGATGGAAATATAATAGAACAAGGAAATCACGAAGAATTGATGAAGAAAAAAGGCTTTTATGCAGAACTATATAACTCACAATTCGAACTTTAAAGTTTCAAAATTATTTTGAAACTTTTTTTATTTTAATTTTTATTTAATATTCTGAACATAAAATACCAAATGAAAGGAGATAAAATGTACGAATATAATTTTAAAAGAATAGAAAAAAAATATGTTTTAACAGAAAAACAGAAAAATTTGTTGTTTTATAAAATAAGTGATTATATAAAAGAAGATAAATTCCACAAAAGTAATATTTACAATATCTATTTTGATACTAAAAACAATGATTTAATAATAAATTCTATAGATAAACCCATATTCAAAGAAAAATTTAGAATAAGAAGTTATAAAATTCCGACATTAGAAGACAAAGTATTTTTTGAAATAAAAAGTAAGTATAAAGGAACTGTTGGAAAAAGAAGATGTGTTTTAAAATTAAAGGAATTATATGATTACATAGAAAATAAAAAATTTGATGAATCAAACCAAATAATGAAAGAAATAAATTATTACTATCAGCTTTATAACTTAAAACCAGTAATCTTTATAGCGTATGATAGACTTAGTTATTGTAGTAAAACAGATGAAGCTTTAAGAATAACTATAGATAGTAACCTAAGAAGTAGAAGATACAATTTAAGATTAGAACAAGGAGACAAAGGAAAAAAATATTTTGAAGATGAAAAATATATAATGGAAATTAAAACAATTGGATCTATGCCATTATGGTTAGTAAGAACATTATCAGAATTAAAGATTTACCCAACAACATTTTCAAAATATGGAAATATATATAAAAAGGAGAGAATAGTATATGCTTAATAGTATATTTGAAACGAGTACAACAAGTACAATAGAAATATCATCGCTTTTAATCGCGTCATTAACATCAATTATTTTAGGAATATTAATTGCTATAACACATAAATTTACATCAAAATACAGTAAGAATTTTCTAATTACAGTAACAATTTTACCATTGCTAGTACAATCAGTAATGATAATGGTAAACGGTAATTTAGGTACTTCAATAGCGATAATGGGGGCTTTTAGTTTAGTAAGATTTAGAAGTATGCCAGGTACATCAAAAGAAATATTAATAGTATTTTTTGCTATGTCAGTAGGATTGGCAACGGGAATGGGACAAATTTTATTTGCAATAATTGTAACAATATTAGGATGTACATTGTTACTACTTCTCAATAATTTAAAATTATTTGAAAAGAACAAAAATGAAAAAGAATTAACAATAGTAATACCAGAAAATTTAGACTATACTGAGGTATTTGATGATATATTTGAAAAATATACGCAAAAAATAGACTTAGTCAAAGTAAAAACAACAAATATGGGAAGCATGTTTGAATTATCATATAAAGTAATATTGAATAATAAAGTAAAAGAAAAAGAATTTATTGATGATTTAAGAACAAGAAATGGAAATTTAAAAATATCATTATCACACGCATTAGAGGAAATGGATTTATAAATGAAAAACAAAAAAATAGTTTTAGTTGTTATAATTTCGATAATAGTAATATTATTTTCAATAATGATATTTATAGAGAATAAAACTAAAAAAACAAATTCATCTACAGTAGATGACATAAAAGTAACAGTATCAATAGATGATAATGATAGCAAGATAAATTGGAGTAATTATACGGAGAAAAGTGTTAATTTAATAGAAAGTATAACAATAACAGAAGAAGGTATATATAATT
>CAKPCJ010000008.1 GCA_934141575.1 uncultured Bacilli bacterium | reverse complement strand
AAGAAATTTACAAGTAATGGAACAATAAACATAAAAGTAAAAGATACATCAGGAAACATAGGTAGTACTTCAGTAACGATATCAAAAGTAGATTCTACAACTCCAACAATAGATTTAAGTGGAATACCAGATACAATAAAATTAGGTGATAGTTACAAAATACCGACAAGTTATACAGTCAATAGTAGCTTATCAGGTGGAAGTGTAACATGTAAGGTAGGAAGTACAGTAGTAACAGATACTAAGACATTAAGTGTGGGAAGTAATACAATAAATTGTACAGCAACAACAGGAGCAACAGCTACAACAACAGTTTCAAAAACAATTACAGTAAAATCTCTAGTAACAGGAGATGTAGTAATAACTGCTGATTGGCCTAATACGACAAGTATGAAATTAACGTTAAGCGGGGTCAAAACAAGTGGAACATTAGAGTATAGGTGTAAAGTAGGAACAAAAGATACAGGATGGCAAACATCACCAACTTGTAACATAACAGGCTTAACGGAGGGAACAGCATATACAGTTGTAGCATATGTAAGAGATAAGGATTATACAAGCGAAGAGAAAAACTTAACAACAACAATATACACATCTAAAACAGTAACAGTAGCAAGTAAAACATTAGCTGGAAAATGTCCAACAAATAGTAATACAACAGTCGCAGCAACAGATGTATACGAGGGAGCAACAGTAACAGGAACATGTAGTCAAACAATGGGAAGTACAAAAGTAAGCTCTAAAATAACAAATAGTGTAGCATGTGGGGGAGCAGCAACATTAACATATACATATAGTGGAACAAAATATTCGGCAGCAGCAACAAGTACATGTGCTGCAACAAGCTCAAGTTGTATACCAAAAACATCATATTATGCTTGTCAAGTACAATCTTATTCAGCAAGTGGCTGTAGTAACTTGTCATATTATTCATGTAATAAGCAAGTATGGAGTGCATCAGGATGTTCTAAGAGTGTATGTTCATCATCTCTAGAATATTACAGCTGTAGCGTAAACAAAAAGGTTGGTTCGACAAAAATTTATAATATAACATCTACATGTGCTCAATATGGTTCTTGCAAAAGATGGAATAAATCATCATATTGTGTTCAATACAATGGAATTTCAACGCCATCATATTGTGCATCGTTATCTGGAAAGATTGCCTTATCATACTCAACCGTAGTATGTAATTGTAATGGTAACTCACAATGTATGGCACAATGCCCAGGCGGTTCAACGGTTTGTACAACATGTAACCAAAGAGATTCAATATATAATTCATGTATAAGAGGTTCATACTGTGAAAAATATGATTATGTAAGTGTATGTGGATATTCAATATTATCAACAACATCATGCGGTTATAAAGCAGTCGGCTCAACTACATCAAGGGTATGTAGCAAAATATACTATAATAATGATTGCGTAAAATATAATTTTACAACATCAAGTTGGATAAGTGATATATACTCAAGTGTATTAACTGCATCAGCTTGCAGTAGAAGTGTATGCAAATCAGTTACAAGCTATTATGGATGTAATGTAACTAAATTAACAGCATCAGCATGTAGTACATTAGTTTACTCAGGTTGTAACGTAACAATAACATCTGCGAGTGGATGTAGTAAGCAAGTATGTGGAAGCTATAAATCATACTACACAACAACGTATGAAGCAACAGTTAGTTATCCAACGACATATACAATAACTTATAAGGCAGTAGTAGTAAAACCAAAGCAAAAAGTATATACGAAATAAATAATAGGGAATTATTTCAATTTTGAAATAGTTCTTTATTTTTATAATTGAATTTATAAAATAATTGTGATATATTAATTATGTTAAAACTTTCTTAAAGAGTAGTAACAATAAGATATTTATTTAGAGAAAAAGTGGTTGGTGAAAACTTTTAAATATTAGTTGTGAACTTACTTTATGGGTGTCTATTAGACCGGGTTATTTCGTTAAAAATAAAAGTGCAGAAGAATTATTCTGAATTAAGGTGGTACCGCGATAACTCGTCCTTAAATCAAATAATTCTTTTTTTGTTAGGAGGAAATCATGAATATAGTAATTCAAAAACTAATATTGTTTTTAATTGTATTTACAATAATTTATTTAGGATATTATATATTTGTTATCAGAAAATATAATAAATCACTAAAACCTGATACAAAGCCTAAGAAAAAGAAAAAAACGGAAGCGTATGATATTAAGGAAAGAGTTGAAATATTATTTTTAATAAGAAAGTATAATATAAATGTCAATAAATTAGATATGAACCAACTTCTTTGGGACATAGCATTCGTAAATAGCTTTATAATGTCAACAACAGTTGTCGTGATAGGACTTGATTTTATAAAGGGTTATATTTGGAAATTATTACTTGGTTTTGTAATATTAATTCCATTAATTTTATTAGGATATTATATATTAGGTAAAAAGTATAAACGCATAGAAAGTAGAGGTAATAAAAATGTATAATTTTAAAGAAATAGAAAAAAAATGGCAAAAATATTGGCTAGATAATAAAACTTTCAAGGCCATAACAGGAGATAAAAAAGAACCATACTACATCTTAGTAGAGTTTCCTTATCCTTCTGGAGCAGGACTTCATGTAGGTCATGTAAGAAGTTATACTGCCCAAGATGCAATTGCTAGAATGAAAAGAATGCAAGGGTATAATGTACTATATCCAATGGGATGGGATGCATTTGGAGCACCGGCAGAACAATACGCTATTAAAAATCATATTCACCCAAAAGATGCAGTGAAGGCAAATGTTAAAACATTTAAATCACAAATGATGAATATGGGATTTTCATTTGACTGGGATAGAGAATTTTCAACAACTGATCCAGAATACTATAAATGGACTCAATGGCAATTTTTACAATTTTATAAGCATGGAATGGCATATAAAGCAAAAGTTCCTGTAAACTGGTGTCCAAATTGTAAAACAGTTTTATCAAATGAAGATGCAGCCGGTGGAGTATGTGAAAGATGCGGAAGCCCAGTAGTTCAAAAAGAAAAATCACAATGGATGCTTAAAATGAAAGATTATGCAGAAGATTTACTAAAAGGGTTAGATGATACAAATTTTGCAGAAAAAGTAAAATTAGGTCAAATAAATTGGATAGGTAAATCAAGTGGCGTAGAAGTAGATGTAGAAATAGTAGGTGGAGGCAAATTTTCAATATTCACAACTTGCATAGAAACTATATATGGAGTTACATTCTTTGTAATAGCACCTGATGGCAAACTAATAAATGAGTTAATGCCAAGAATAGAAAATAAAGAAGAAGTTCAGACATACATAGATGAAACATCTAAAAAATCTAATATGGATAGAACAGAATTAAATAAGAATAAAACAGGCTGTGAAGTAAAGGGAATAAAAGCAATAAACCCAGTAAATGGTAAAGAAGTACCAGTTTATTTAGGAGATTTTGTCCTAGGAGACTATGGAACAGGCGCTGTTATGGCAGTTCCAACACATGATGCTAGAGATTTCGATTACGCTAAAAAATATAATCTTGAAATGATTCAAGTAATAGATGACGGAAACACTCATGAAAAAGCATTTGAAAAACAAGATTATTTAGGAAAAAATTGCAAATTAATAAATAGTGAAGAATTTGATGGATTAACTGTCGAAGAAGCAAAAGATGCAATAACTGAAAAATTAGTAAAACAGGGTGTAGCTAGAAAAGTTAATAATTATAAAATGAGAGATTGGATATTCTCAAGACAGAGATTTTGGGGAGAACCTATTCCAATGATATATTGCGAGAAATGTGGATGGCAACCAATGGATGAAAAAGATTTACCGTTAGTATTACCAGATGTTGCTGAATATGAACCAACGGATAATGGTGAAAGTCCTTTAGCTAATATTACAGATTGGGTAAATACTAAATGTCCTTGTTGCGGAGGAAATGCAAAAAGAGAAACTGATACAATGCCAAATTGGGCAGGATCAAGCTGGTATTTCTTAAGATTTATGGATGCACATAATGATAAAGAATTTGCAAGTATGGACGCTATGAAATACTGGAATAGAGTAGATTGGTATAATGGTGGTATGGAACATACTGCAAGACATTTATTATATGCGAGATTTTGGGTTCAATTCTTATATAACATTGGATTAGTTCCAAAAAAGGAAATGATTTGGACAAGAGTAAGCCATGGAATGGTATTAGGATCTAATAATGAAAAAATGAGCAAATCAAAAGGAAATGTAATAAATCCAGATGATATTGTAAATGAATTTGGTGCAGACACATTAAGAGTTTATGAAATGTTTATGGGTGACTATACACAAGATGCTCCTTGGAGTACAGATTCTTTAAGAGGCTGTAAGAGATTTATAGACAAGATAATAAGATTAAAGGATAAAATTAACAATAATGAAGGATATACTAAAAAATTAGAACCTATCATAAATAAGAGTATTAAAAAAGTACAAAACGATTTATTAACAATGTCATATAATACAGCAGTATCAACATTAATGATTTTAACAAATGCATACGATGATGAAGAATCTATAACAAAAGAAGATTATAAACTATTGTTAACGCTATTAAATCCAATCGCACCACATATTACAGAGGAACTAAATGAAAGCATTGGATATAAGCCAATATGTGAATCAGAATGGCCAAAGTACGATGAAAGTAAAGTAATTGATGAAAACTACGAAATGGTTATTCAAGTAAATGGAAAAGTTAGAGGAAAAGAATCAGTTAAAATGAATTCTAGTGAAGAAGAAATGAAAAATGTAGCTTTATCCAATGAGAATGTTAAAAAATTCATTTCTGATAAAGAAATAATAAAAATAATTCCAATAAAAAATAAACTAGTAAATATAGTTGTTAAATAAAATTTATTAGAAACAAGAAAAGCCCTACTTAGGGCTTTTTAAATTATATTAGTTATTAAAGTTAAAATATTTGAAAGTATACTTATTACTAATAATATAAATAATATTATATATGAAGTTTTGGTAATAGTTATTTTATTACGTTTTATTGTTTTTAAATTTTCCAATGATTCATCAAAACTGCTATCAAATTTAAGACCAATAAGTTTACTTTTTGATAAATCACTAGGTGAAATTAAGAAGAAACCAGTAGTATCATCTAAATCTATGTATTCTATATCATCTGGCATCATCAATATAGTTATAAACATTGCAATATCACCAATTGCACCAGCAATGTTGAATATCGATAGTGAAATAAGAGTAGAATTCTTAATTATAATACCTATTATTATTGTAACAACGCCAATGAATGTAAATGGAAACATTAGTGAAGTAAGAATGTTTTTCTTACTTATTTTTTGAGTACACATACAGTAAAAAATACCTTTTTCAAGTTCGATACCATATTTTATATTATTGTGTTTTACATTTTTAAATATTCCAAATCCTATACCATGTAATACCTCATGCAACGCCATCCACAAAATTAATAATATTAATAAATTAAAATTAAAGTTTATTTCATACCAATTGCAAAATATAAATATAGGAAGAGCACAAATAACAAACAATATAAGTGAACCTATATTAAGAAATAATAAATTAAGTTTAAACTTGTATATTTTTTTCATTAAAATTCCTCCAAAATCGTTATTTATTATAGCATATTTTAAAAAAAAATAAAAAATTTGAAAAAAATAAAAAAAAGTATTGCCAAAATAAAAAAAATAGGGTAGAATGAATTATGTCATTTGGTTGTGCAACGAAATGGGCTTGTAGCTCAGGTGGTTAGAGCGCACGCCTGATAAGCGTGAGGTCGATGGTTCAAGTCCATTCAGGCCCACCATTTTGTGCCTGATTAGCTCAGTCGGTAGAGCACTCGGCTGTTAACCGATAGGTCGTAGGTTCGAGTCCTACATCAGGCGCCATCTTGGCCAGTTGGTGAAGTGGCTTAACACACCGCCCTTTCACGGCGGCATACACGGGTTCGAATCCCGTACTGGTCACCAAATAAGAGAATTTAATTGCTAGTAGTAGCAATTTTTTTTATGCTTGACTATAAAAAATATGTGTAGTAGTATATATTCTAAATTAAGAAAGAGGGTTTTAAAGTGGCAAAAGAATTAAACAAAAAGAAAATCAACATAGAAATAAATGGTGATGAAAAGTTTAAAAGTGAAATAGTTTATAATAATATCATGAACACAATGAATGAAAAAAATATTACTAAAGATGAACAAATAGAATATTTTAAAGAAAAATTAACTCTTTTAGAAGCTTCTAAAAAAAATACATTAAAACAAGCTATTATAATTATAATTGGAACTGTATTGCTTGCATTAGGTTTATTTATGACATGTATAGATTTTTATACAATAGGAGTAATAGTGTCAGTAGTTAGCTTTATTGCAACTTTGATATGCATAATTAAATTTACAGGAAATTATTCTTATTCATTACAATCTAAAAAATATGAAGAAATTGAAACACTAAGAAAAATCCTTGATTCAAAAATTAAGTAGTTAGGTATAGTTGTGAGTAATATTGATGAATTTACAGGCAAATCCTTAGTATATTCAAGGTATAGGCAAAAATATCCAGAAGCTGTTATTAATTATATGATTAGTAAATGCAAATTAAGTGGTACTAGTACGATTATTGATGTTGGTTGCGGAACTGGTATTTTAACTAAGCAATTGCTGGATAAGGGGATAAATACTATTGGTGTAGAACCAAATATTGATATGTACAATCAAGCTAAAATTTATCTTGAAGGCTATAAAACAAGTATTATAAACTCTAGTGCTGAAAGAACTAATTTGCCAGATAATTGTGCAGATTTAGTTACCGTTGCACAAGCCTTACATTGGTTTGAATTAAAAAAATTCAGATGTGAATATATGAGAATATTAAAAGATAGTGGAAGAGTTGCAATTTTATACAATAACGCTGATGAATATAATGCTGCGGTTAGAGATTTTTTAGATATTCATAGGTTATTATGCCCTAAATATAGGAAATTTGGTAAAGAAATTAATGATAAAACTGATATGTATACTGCAATGTTTGGCACAAATAATTTTTCAATTCGTGATTATAATAATGACCAATATCTTACCCTTGAAGAATATATTGGATACGCAAAATCTCTTTCATATAGTTTAAATCCAAGCGATATAGACTATAATATGTATATTGAATTACTACAACAGGTGTTTTATAAATATAGCACCTCCCAAAAATTATATTTTCCTACAACTACAACATTGGTACTAAGTAAACAAAAAAGAAGATTATAAATAAATATTTTATACTTATATTCAATTATATCATTATAAATGATATAATTTTTTTATATTATATTAGAAGGAATTGATAAAATGATTAGTAAAGATAATTACTTAATGTTTATGGATTGGTTAAAATCACATAGTATTAATAAGATACCTTATAAATTATTTATTAAGTTTGAAATAGAACAAATTAATTACAAAGAATTATTTAATGATTTTAATATTCCTAGAAATTTCTCATTACAACAAGTTGATAATTTAATAAAGAATAACAGAAAAGTTATGAAAAAATATGAAGAAAATATTATATTTCAATATATTTATTTGATTTTGTCACCATATAAATTTAATGGAAAAATTTCACTAGTTAATGCATTTACCGTTATTCATAAACTTATTCTAAATGAAGAATATGAAAAAGTTGATGAATTTTTAAAAACACTTGATATAAATACAGTAAATCCTAAAGAATTTAGTTTTATTATTAAGAAAGTGAATAAATTTATAAATTCTAAAGAATATGTTTCTTATGTTGAACATATGTTAAATTCGAGTGAAGAGCTAGGAAACTTAGAAAATTCAAATATTCTTGAAACACAACTATTCATAACAAACACACTTAAAATGCTATTTGTACATAAAGGCAACATAGAACTAGATGAATTTATAAAAAATGTTAAAAATATTGGTGTAGATAGATATAGTATAAATCTATTAATAACAAAGTGTAAAAATTCTAAAATAAAGTTTTTTGAATATATGAAAAATTATTATAATAATCGTTTTTTATATCACGGAACAAATAGTAAATGGTTAAATAATATTAAAAGATATGGATTAAATGGTGTTCGAAGTTTTGATTATCAACAAGAAATATCTAAGGCAATAGGCATATTTGAATCATACGGTATATACAACACATTTTGGGGAAAAAATTCTGAAAAAGGGTGTTTTAGTTACTTTGTCACAGATTCAATTCAATCCGCTGTTTACTATGCACATCAATCACCGGAGTACTTTTCTAAATTCTGCGCTAATGGATATTGCATGCAACAATTAAAAAAATGTGATCATGAAGCTTTTTGGCGTAGAGATTTTGATGCGTGTTTAAACAATGTATATGTATTGTGTAAAAGTATAAAAATGACTGAAACTGATACAGAATTTATTATAAGTTTGTTTAAAAAACTTTGGAAAAAAGAAGTTAAAAACAATCAGAGACCAATTATTTTTGTAGGTCAGATTAAAATAATTGAAAAAGATAATAAAAGTTTTAATGAAATAAAAAATAGTATTGAAAATTATTCATTTAATCAATTGTATGATATATTTACAAAACCATCTGATATTCACAACAAAAGATTTGCAACTATAGCAAAAGATTTTCTAACTATATTACAACTTCCAAACTTATATCAATTGTATAAAATAAAATCCGAAGATTTTCCCAATAAAAAATATATTATAAACAATGGTACAAAATATTATCCTGATATTGTTATTGAAAATGATTATCACAAAAGTATATATTTTATAATTGGTAACACTATACAAAAAATATGTGACACAATTTACATAATCCCAGAGAGCCTAAAGTGCATAAATGATTATATAGATAACTCATATTATAAACAGAAGATAGTATATTTATTGTCAACAAATGGGGTAGGAATAACTGATAAAGGAAATACATATTTATCAAACAATTCAATCGAATTAAAAGAAATTTTTAAATATTACCTAGATTTAAGTAAATATTTAATAGATACTTATAAACATACGCAAAATTATGATGACAAAATTAATCTTTATTCATGTATAGCAAATAATATTTTTTATAATTATTACATAATGAAAAAAACAAATAAATTACCTTGTTTAGTTGATTGTGGATATAAAGTTTTGCTCCATTATGATTATGATTCAAATAATTACTGGAATCGTAGTAGACAAGAAAATAATATTTCTCTGGATAAATTAGATTTAATTATTGACAAAATAGACAATATTTTAAACGATTAAATAAAAATTATAAATAAATATTGACAAAATAAAGAATATTTAATATACTATAAAAGTAAAATTTAAAGAGGAAAGCGATGTGTTCATCCACCTGATTGCTAAAGCAATAGGTCTAATGCCTATATAATTATGGTTAATATAAAGGTTATTAGAGTGAACATACGCAATGTTCACTTTTTTTCGGAGGTGCTGAATTATAGCAAACGACAAGGATATGTTAATTAATGACAAGATAAAACATCCTCAGGTTTTAGTAATAGGACCAAAGGGAGAACAACTTGGAGTGAAGAAGAGAGAAGATGCTTTAACATTAGCATCTTATGCTGGATTTGATTTAGTTTTAATGAATGGAAATGCTAATCCACCAGTTTGTAAAATAATGGATTACAATAAATTCAAATATGAGAGAAACAAAAAACAAAAAGAGTCAGAAAAGAAATCTAGAGAAAATATACAAGAGTTAAAAGAGTTTAGATTATCTGTTAATATTGATGTACATGACTTTGAAACTAGAGTTAAAAATGTTGAAAAACATTTAAAGAAAAATAACAAAATTCGCGTAACTATAAGATTCAAAGGTCGTGAAATGGCTCATACTGAGTTAGGAAAAGAAGTATTGCTTAGATTTGCAGAAAGACTTAGCGAAATATCAGAAATAGGTGAACAACCTAAATTGGAAGGTAGAAACATGACAATGTTACTAGTACCTAAGAAAAATTAAGGAGGAAATATACATGGCAAAGAAAACTCAAAAAACACATAAGGGAATAAGCAAAGTATTAAATGTTAGACCAAGTGGAACAATAACAACTGGTCGCCCAGGAAGCAGACATAATACAGGAAAACAAACAACTAAAATAAATAGAAAGAAAAGAGCAGGATCTACATTAAGTAGAGCTGATTACAACAGATTGAAAGATCTTATTTAAGGAGGAATAACACATGGCAAGAGTTAAAAGTGGTGTTCAAACTAAGGCACGTCATAAGAAAATATTAAAACAAGCAAAAGGTTACTTTGGCAGTAAACATAGACTATATAAAACTGCAAAAGAACAATTAATGCATTCATATCAATATGCATATAGAGATAGAAGACAAAATAAAAGAAACTTCAGAAAATTATGGATTACAAGAATTAATGCTGCATGTCGTTTAAATGATATAAGCTATTCTAAATTTATAAATGGTCTTAATAAAGCTGGAGTAACAGTAAACAGAAAAATGTTATCTGAAATAGCTATTGATTCACCTGAAACATTTGCAGATTTAGTTTCAATTGCTAAATCTGGATTAGAAGGAAAAGCAGTAGCAAAAGCAGAAGTAAAAAAAGTAGAAGAAGTTAAAGCTCCTAAGAAAGCTTCAACTAAAAAAGCTACTGAAGAAGTAAAAGAAGAAAAAGCTCCAAAAAAGACAACAGCTAAAAAAACAGAAGGAACAACTGCTAAAAAAACAACAAGAGCTAAGAAAACTGAAGAATAAAAGTTGATTATCAACTTTTTTTTTACTTTTGTGTTATAATAGGCATAGATGTAAAATGTTAGGAGAAGTTTATGGAACAAAAAAAAGTATTTGAATTTAATTTTAGAGGAAGAAAAATAGTAGTAGAACATGGCGAATTAGCAAAACAAGCAAATGGCGCTGTTCTAGTAAGATATGAAGATACGGTTGTATTATCAACAGCAGTTGTATCAAAAAATGTAAATCTTTTGTCTGATTTTTTTCCATTAATGGTATTATTCCAAGAAAAACTATATTCAGTAGGTAAAATACCTGGTGGCTTCATACCAAGAGAAGGTAGACCAAGTGAAAATGCAACTTTAAGTGCTAGAATGATAGATAGACCAATGAGACCATTATTTAAAGAAGGTTTCAAGAATGAAGTACAAATCGTAAATACAGTATTGTCTGTAGATCAAGATAATAGTCCAGAAATGACAGCAATGTTTGGATCATCATTATGTACATGTATTAGTGAAATTCCATTTGATGGACCAATTGCTGGTGTAATAGTTGGACTTGTAGATGGAAATTTTGTAATAAATCCAACTAAAGAAGAGTTAAAAAAATGTACACTACAATTAACAGTTGCTGGTACTAAGGATGCCATCAACATGGTTGAAGCTGGAAGTAAAGAAATTTCCGAAGATGTAATGTTAGAAGCACTTATGTTTGGGCATGAAGCAATCAAAGAATTAGTAGGCTTCCAAGAACAAATAATCAAAGAAATTGGAAAAGAAAAAATGGAGTACGAAGTTCTTGAAGCAACCTCAGATATGAAAGAAAGAATAGCGGAATTAGCAACTGTAAAAATGAGAGAGAACTTAAAAATAAAAGAAAAGCTAGAAAGATATGCCGCTATTGATGAGCTAAAAGAAGAAATAATTAAAATGTACGAAACTGAAAATGAAAACTTGAAGGAAGAAGATTTAAAAGTACTTTTAGCTGAAGTAAGACAAGAACTAGACAGAATAGAATATGATGAATTTAGAAAAATAGTAGTTATGGAACATATAAGGCCTGATGGAAGAACAATGACAGAAATTAGACCTTTATCGGCTTCTATTGATATTTTACCTAGAACTCATGGTTCTGCATTATTTACAAGAGGTCAAACACAAAGTTTAAGTATTACTACCTTAGGTTCATTAGGGGAGAACCAAGTACTAGACGGAATAGAAATTGAGGAAACAAAAAGATTCATGTTGCATTATAACTTTCCCGCATTTTCAGTAGGAGAAACAGGAAGATATGGAAGCCCTGGTAGAAGAGAAATTGGACATGGGGCCCTTGGTGAAAGAGCACTTTCACAAGTTATACCAAGTGAAGAAGAATTTCCTTATACAATAAGAGTAGTATCAGAAATACTAGAAAGTAATGGTTCATCAAGCCAGGCTTCAATTTGCGCAGGATGTCTATCACTTATGGCAGCAGGTGTTCCTATAAAAGCTCCAGTAGCGGGTATTGCAATGGGATTAATAACTAATGGTGATGATTATACAATATTGACAGATATACAAGGTATGGAAGACCATTTAGGAGATATGGACTTTAAAGTTGCAGGAACTAGAAATGGTATTTGTTCATTACAAATGGATATAAAAATAAAAGGTATAACTAAGCAGATATTAAAAGAAGCGTTAGAACAAGCAAAACAAGCTAGAATGCAAATACTTGACTTGATGGAAAGCGTAATTAAAGAACCAAGAAAAGAATTATCTAAGTATGCTCCAAAAATGGAAACATTTATGATAAATCCTGTTAAAATAAAAGATGTCATAGGAAAAGGCGGAGAAATGATTACAAAGATTATTTGTGATGCTAGTGATGTTAAATCAGTAACAGATATAAATGCAGTAAAAGTTGACCTTGAAGATGATGGGCGAGTAGTTATTTATCACAAAGATAAAGAAGTTATTGAAAAAACAAAAAATATGATTTTAGATGTAGTTAAAGAAGTGGAAATTGGCAAAATATATACTGGAAAAGTAGTTAAAATAAAAGATTTTGGATGCTTTGTAGAAATATGGCCTGGATGTGAAGGATTAGTAAGAATATCTCAATTAGACGAAAAACATGTGGAAAAGGTTAGCGATATAGTATCTTTAGGAGATGAGATATTAGTAAAAGCAACTGGATTTGACGATAGAGGAAAACTTAATCTTTCTAGAAAAGATGCCTTAAAAAAAGAAAAAGAATCAGAAAATGAATAGTAAATAAACCTCATTATATATGAGGTTTTTATTTTATAAATTAATTGTAAATAAACAAAAAAAATTAAATTTAATATCCAAAAATTATAAGATACATGATATACTGATAATAAGGTGATAATTATGGGAAAGAGTAGAAAAAACGAAACAATAGAATTTGACTATAAATTAGTTGAACAATACAATAGAATAAGAGAAAGTGAAAATAGTCCATATGCTTACAAACACATGAAGAAGAAAAAAACAGTTACTCGTGAAAATGATTATGAATTATGGTTAGAACTACAAGCCATGAATTGTATATATATAATATATCATGATGAAATTGAAGGTGAAGATGACTTAAAATCAGGACTTTTTGCTAAGAAAAGAAAACATGATTTCTGTATGCCAATTGAAGACTACAATACTATCACATATAAATGTAGTAAAATTTTAGATGGTGATAGTGAAGTTTATGCAGATATAGTAGATGACATCGATGATATATGTACAGAAAATAACTTAAATCAAAAAGATAGAGATAGAGTAAAAGAACTATATCCTTATCTTTATGCATATGTTCTTTTATGTAATAACGATGATATGGACGAAAAAGAAATAGAGAATATTATAAAAAGGTTTGATAAAACTGCCAAAAATGAAGTTAAAGAGGAAGATTTAGTTGTTCAAAGTTCAAAATCTGTTATAAATGAAGAAGAACCAAAAGAAGAAATAGAACAAGCAGTAGAAAAAGACGTAGAACCTAAAGCAGATGAATCAATTGAAATAGCATTTAATAATGATTACTTTAACTATAGAAATGGTAAATATGAAGGTCAAGAAGAAGGAGATTATGTTTACTCAAATAAATTAACTGGTGAACTAGTATGTCGCGAAAATGATAATAATTTGTGGCTAGAATTACAAGCTATGAACTTTATAAACAAATTATTTAAACACGAAATAAAAGACATAAAGGAGTATAATTCTTCAGTAGAACCATCTATGTATAAAATATTTAAAGTTCCAGAAAAAGAAACTTTAATTGCTATAAAAATATACACTAGCAGTGTTGATGAAAAAGAATTAACAGATTATCTTTACAGTATGTGTAAAACAAATAATGTTAAGGAAACAGGAATTGAAAAAGTTTACGAATTATATCCATATTTTTGCGCATATGTATGGGTAAAAAGCTACGGAATATCAACTACAAAAGCTCTAACAGAAATTAAAAAAATTCCAAAATTAATATATGTTCAAGAAATGAATGAATTTAGCATAGAAGAAGAGCATTTAGAACAGGAAGAGCCTAAAAAAGAAGAAAAATTAAAAATAGAATTCAACGAGAATTATTATGACTATAAAGTTGCAATAATGGAGGACGACTCAGTTATATATTGTGACATTGTTAATGGTACTTATATATCATTGGAAAATAATCCTGAATTATGGACAGAGCTACAAGCTATGAATTTTGTTAGTAGAGTATATAAGTTAAATAAAGATTCTAAACAGTTTATACTACCAGAAGATTTATATATAGATATCTTATCATCATATGTTAATGATACAAAAATATCAATGGAATATTTAGATAAAATATATAATTTAGATGAATTCAGTGAATCTGATAAAAATAAATTATATGAATTATATCCATATTTTTGCGCATACGTAATTGGAAAAAATAATTCATTATCAGAAGAAAGTATTTTAGGAATTGCAGACAAAATAAAAAAAATGTTAAATAATGAAGATGTTTCATTTCAAAATCAAGAAAATACTATGGTATTAAATATGCCTAAAAATAATGAAATAATTGATAAGTTTTTAAACAGACTAAATCAATAGGAGTATGGAATGAATTTTAGTATAGGAAAAATCATAAGCATTGTTGGAAAAGAAGTAAGTATAAAGTTAGAAATAGACAAAGATAAGTGTGGATCACTAGCAGGAAAATATGTCATTATAGAGGATAAAGACAAATCATTTTTAGGTGAAATGTCCTCTATTGAACAGGATAACGCTATTGTGATTTTACACGGTGAAATTATAAATAATGAATTTAAAGCAGGTGTTATAAATAAACCTGCCTTTAATTCAGATGTAAGAATGCTAAAAGTAGAGGAATTGTCATTATTAACAAACTCAAATCAAAATGGAGTATTAATTGAATTAGGCAATTTGATGCTTTATAACCAGCAAAAAGTAAAAATCGATTTAAATGATTTTTTTAGTAATCATTTTGCAATATTTGGGAATACAGGTAGTGGTAAATCTTGTTCAGTTGCTAGGATATTTCAAAATATTTTTAGGTTAGAACAAGCACCATATATGGCAAATATATTTTTATTTGATGCGTATGGTGAGTATACAAAAGCGTTTAGCAAATTAAATGAAGAAAATAAGTATATTAACTTTAAAGTTTATACTACAAATACACGAGAACCAGAAAATGAATATACTTCATTAGTTAAAATACCATTATGGCTATTAGGAGTAGATGACATAGCACTCTTACTAGGAGCTTCTACTGTAACTCAATTACCTATAATTGAAAAAGCTTTAAAATTAGTTACAGTTTTTAGTAGAAATGATGAAATAACTTTAAAACATAAGAATAATATAATAGCAAAAGCGTTGTTAGATATATTAACTAGTGGTAAAAATTCTTCACATGTAAGAGACCAAGTAATTGCCATTTTAACATCATTTAATACTGAAAAACTAAATCTTGAATCAAAGATAGTACAACCTGGATATATCCGTACATTAAGACAGTGTTTAATAATAGATAATTCTGGAAAATTAAATGAAATTCAATTAGTAATTCAATTTATAGAAACATTTATAGATAATACTTTAGAATTAAGCCTACCAGATGGAACATTCCCATATACACTAGAAAATCTTAGAGAAGCGTTTGAATTTTCTATGATATCAGAGGGAATTTTAAAGAGTGATAAAGTATTTGATTATACAAATGTGCTAAGAGTAAGATTAGAAACGCTAATAAATAGTGAATATGCATCATATTTTAAATACGAAAAATATATTAGTAGAGAAGATTACATCAAAGAATTAATTTTGACAAGAGATGGGAAAAAGGCTCAAATAATTGATTTTAATATTAATTATGTTGATGATAGATTTGCAAAATCTATTACAAAAATATATTCTAAAATGTTATTCGATTATTCTACGACACTAAAAAAGCGTGCATCACTACCATTTCATATTGTTTTGGAAGAAGCACATAGGTATGTTCAAAAAGACATTGATACTGAATTATTAGGCTACAATATATTTGAGAGAATAACAAAAGAGGGAAGAAAATATGGTGTTATACTAGGATTAATATCACAAAGACCATCAGAACTTTCTGAAACAGTACTATCACAATGTTCCAATTTCTTAATTTTTAGAATGTTACATCCTGTTGATTTAAAATATATCTCCGAAATGGTGCCAAATATGACAGAGGAAATCTTAACAAAATTAAAAAGTTTGCAATCAGGGTCATGTGTTGCATTTGGAGTTGCATTCAAAATTCCAATTATAATATCGTTTGATTTACCAAATCCAACCCCAAATAGTGATAATTGCAATATAGTAAATACGTGGTTCATTAAATAGTTTAATTTATGACATATTTATGACACAGTCTTTATGTATACTTAAAACATAAGGAAGGTGATGCTATAAGAGATAATAACAAATTAAACATATAGTAATGATAAAAATAATAAATGAAATAACTTTATTTCACTCCAAAATAAATAAATATGACTCCTATAAAACTCTTTAAGGGCCTTAAAAAAGGCTCTTTTTTTATTGTATTAAATTTGTTAAGTAAAAAAATAGTAGTTAAAATAACTACTATTTTTACTAATTTTTATTGTTTAATCCATATTTCATATGTTTTTCCTTGTACAACTGTAGTTCCTGTTTGAGTTGGAGAACTTTCATGGAAACCACCAGATGGACCACTATTTGAAGGCTTAATAACATATTTAAAATTAACATCAGGATATTGCTTAGAAAGATTATTTGATAATGCAGATATAGTAGCACTTGTAGATCCACCTGTAAACCAATTTGATTGAAGATACAATGTAAATGACTTTGCTTGCCCCTTACTCAAATAAATTGTAACAACAGTTCCTTTAGCAACCTCACCGCCAGTTTTCGATTGTGAAAGAGCAACATCATATGCAGAAGAACTATAAGAACTATAACTAAACTTACATGTAAGGCCTATACTGTTGCATTTAGAAGTAATCGCACTTTTTGACATACCGACGAATGAAGGAATATTAACACTTTCACCCTTAGAAATGTTAACCGTTATAACTTCGTTATTTCCAATTACATCACCAACAGATTTTGAAAAATTTATTATAGAACCATTAGGAGAAGAATTAAATTGATAATTCTCAGTATATTTTATTCCATATTTATTAGCCCAATCTTTAAATTCAGATAAACTATTAAATTGTTCCATTTTTAGTTGTCCTTTTGAAAGAACAATATTAATTGTTGTTCCTTCTTCAACAACATCCCCCTCATTATAACTTGAACTAATTATTTTCCCAAGTTCAGTTTTATCATCGTATTTATCATCATAGCTTATTTTTAAATTATTATTTATTACAAAATTGTTTATTTCATCAGTGCTCATAGACAGCAAATTAGGAATTTTAACAGATTTTCCTTTAGATAGGATAATTTCTAACTTTTTATCACTAGTTATAACATCTCCCTTATTATAATTACAACTTATAATATAATTACGCATTACCTGATCACTAAACTCGTATTTAAATTCATAGTTAATTGAATTCATTTTAAGATAAATTTCTAACTCAAATTTGTTCTTTCCACTTAAATCCTCAAGAATAACTTCATTAGGTGCATTTAATCCATATGAGAATGTTATGATAATTTGGCTATTTCTTTTTGCGTTGCCTTTAACATTTTGTTCAACAACGGTATTTTTTTCATATTCACTTGTAACAAAATTAACAGTTACATTATTTAAATGATTTACGTTTATATATTCCAAAACTTTATCACTTTTCCAACCAATCATATTTGGTATAACTACATCTTTGTCATAATTTGGACCCATTGATACAATTACATTTATTTCCTTAACATCATTTAAAAGTGTAGAAGAATCAACATCCTGAGAAATAATAGTATTGTATTCAAAGTTATCTGAATATTCACTTGAATAATTTAATTTTATATTATTATTTTTAGACCAGTTAATAGCATCTGCAATATTCATATTAGAAAGATTACCTATTACTTTCTTATTTGGAAGTTTGATAACGTTTAATTCAAATAAAAGTGGTAATACTACTAATATAAGTATTATAGGATTAATTATTATTAATACCTTTTTTTCACTTTTCTTAACTATACTTAGTATTAATAATATTAAGCTTATTATCAGTAATATAGCAGATGTAAATAAATTATTCCATGGGTTTATTTCTTTCTCAAATTTAAGAATATTAAGTATCATATATCCGATGCTACCACCAGTAGAAATGGCAGCTAAAACTAGATTTAAAATTTCCATATTATCACCTAATTATAATTATATAATAACTAGAATATTATTACTACTTTAATAATCGTAAGTTAACATTTTTTTTACAAAAATTAATTCGAAATATGTGATTTAAAAACTTGAAATGCAACATTATAAAATGTATAATAATAAATAGAAAATAGGAGGAAGTATATGAGAAAAAAGAATGGATTTACCCTTATAGAATTACTAGCGGTAATAGCAATTTTAGCAATAATATTAGTAATATCTGTACCAATTGTAATTTCTAATATAGATAAGGGCAAGCAAAAATCATATGACAATCAAATAACACTGTTTGTAGATGGCGCAAAAAGATATGCACTTGAATTTAACAATGAATTAGATTGGAACAAAGAAAAATCTGGAATTGAAAATGTAAAAATGGTAAAAATTACATTGCAAGAACTAGCAAATAAGGCATATATAGATTTACCAGTTATTAACCCAAAAACAGGTAAAGAATTTCCACCAGGAACAGTCATAAGAATTTATAAATATCCAAATGGAGATTATGAATTTGAATATGAGGATGATACAAAAGCCAGAATAACGATTGGAAACAAAGAACAATACATTTTACGTAAAACAAAGTTTGATAACAAAATGATAATGGGTGATGTTCAAGCAGTTGATAATTCTGGAAAAGATATAACTTCAAGTGTAACCTATACTTGTAAGTATAAAAAAGACGAAAACACTAAGGAAGACGTAGAATGTAGTGAATTAGCAAAAGAAAGCAAACAACTTGGTACATATACTATAACTTATAGTATAAATGTGGATGGAACAACAAAGGTAGATACAAAAGACATAATAGTTGTTGAAGAGTCAACTCCTACTATAGAAGTAAGCCCTGAAGATACAGGTGTAAAAGTAGATAGAGTAAGGGTAACAATTGTATATCCAAATGGATCTAAGAATAATACTTATAGTAGTAAGTCAGTTTCAGGAGGAAACTATAAGGGCAGCTTTGAAATAAATGAAAATCAAACGATAACGGCAAGCTGTATTGATAAATATGGCTTAAGTTGCAAAAATGTTTCAAAAACAATATCACACATAAAGCCTACAATAGAAGGAAACATAATAATAGCAGCAGAATGGCCAAATGCAACAAGCATGAATTTAGCTCTAAGTGGTGTAAAATCATCCAAAGAAGGTATAACTATAGAATATAAATGTAAGGTTGGAACAAAAGAAACTGCATGGAGTGAAAGTCCAACATGTAATATAACAGGTTTAACAGAGGGAACAGCATATACCGTAGTAGCATATGCTAGAAATAAAGACAATACAATGGACGTAATAGAGAAAAAGCCAGTAACAATATATACTGCAAAAATGGTAAAAGTAGAAACAAAGACGTTAGCAGGAACATGTCCAACTAATAATAATATAGCAGTAGCAGAAACTGATATATATGAAGCAGCAACAGTAACAGGAACATGTAGTCAAACAATGGGAAGTACAAAGGTTAGTTCAAAAATAACAAATAGTGAGGCATGTGGAGCAGCCAAAACATTAACTTATACATATAGTGGAACAACATATTCTGGAACAACAACGAGTACATGTACTGCAACAAGTTCAAGTTGTATATCAAAAACATCATATTACGCATGTAGTAGATCAAGTTGGAGTGCAGCGGGATGTAGTACATTATCGTATTATGCATGTAGTAGATCAAGCTGGAGTGCAGCGGGATGTACTTCAACACAATATTACACATGTAATAAATCAGTATGGAGCGCATCAGGATGTAGTCAACAACAATGCAAGCAAGTGCAAGAATACTATGCATGTAGTGTGCAAGTAGTAACTGGTTCAAGTACGGTTTACACTGTAACATCAACATGTACACAATACGGTTCATGCAGGAGATGGACAACTTCAAATTTGTGTTTGACAAGTAATAATACACCTTCGTACTGTTCAGCATTAGCATCACGAAATAATACATGCCATGGTTCGACTCAAACCGTTTCAACTTGTCATACTGTTCATGGATGCTCTGGCTACCTTGGTGAATCCGGATGTAAAGCATACGAATGGCAAGAATGTGGTACATCAACAGTAAGTACGACAGTTTGTACATCATCAGCAATTTATTCTTCTTGTATAAGTAGTTGTGGAAGAACCTCAGTTGTAAGTTCATGTGCGACAAAATATTTATCAACAAGTTCATGTGGATATGAAACTGTTGGTTCAAATACATCTAGAGTATGTAGAACATCATACTACTCTGACACTTGTGTAGATTTTAGCTATACAATAACTTCATCAATAAAATATATTTATGGTAGTATATTATCTTCTCAAGGATGTACAAGAACTGTATGTTCATACTATCCAAGTTATTACGGATGTAGTGTAACATCAACTGTAACAAATGGATGTAGTAGACAAGTATCAAGTGGATGTAGCGTACTTATAAATTCAGCAAGTGGATGTAGCAAATATGTATCAAGTGGATGTAACGTATTAATAAACTCAGCAAGTGGTTGTAGTACACAAGTGTGTGGAAGTTATAAATCATACTATACAACAACATATGTGGCAACAATTAGCTATCCAACAACATATACAGTAACTTATAAAACAGTATTAGTTAAACCAAAGGTAAAAATATATTAAGAGGTATAACCTCTTTTTCTTTTGTAATAATTGTGCTACAATTAAAAAATGGAGTGATTTAAATGAATATTAATAAGGTTGATGAAATAGTTAATAATACAAGCGAAAACATGAATAATATTTCCGATGAAATATTAAAAAATAATGCAAAAGATATAAAATACGACTATGATTATGATTCATTAAATGAAGAAATTAATATGAAATTTATAATACCATCAGTAAATTATTATAATGATTATAAAACAAACATAAAATTTATGAAAAATGGTAAAATCACTAAAATTAATTGTAATTGTCAAACCTACAAGTTTTCCAAAATGTGTGAACATATATTGGTAGCTACTAAAATTGCAAATTCCAATAAAAAAACAATATTCAAAAATTTAAATATTGAAGAACAAAATGAAAGTAATCCTCTTATTGAAACAATGAGAAAAAATAAAAGAGTAAAACAAAAAATATATTTTGAACTTACATTATCTAAAGAAAGTATAAGATCAGAAAAGGGATACTATGAAGTTAGAATTCAAATAGGTAATGAAAACAAGTATGTCCTAAAAAAATATATAAATGATTTCTTTGAATCCTATTATTCAAAAGAAGGAGTTGTTGCTTTTGGAAAAAATTTCATATACAATCCAAAAATCCATTATTTTAGTGAAGATGACAAAAAAATTATAGAACTTTTGCCACTTATTTTAACCCAAAAATACAATTATGGTAACAATATATACTCAATAGATAACAACTATTTAAGCACATATTCTTACAAATCAAAGATATTATTTGACAAATTAAGAGAAATTAGAAAAAATTTTATTTTAGAACTTGATGGTGTATCTTATGAAATAAAGCATATAAGTGATGAATACAATCCAAAAATATATATAGATTCAACAAATGAAAATATAAGTATTAATTTTGATATTTCAAAAATATTGCCGCTTACAGATGATTATTCATATATATTTGATGGGCACAATGTTTATTATCTAAATGAAGAAAAAGCAAGTGTTGTAAAAAGTTTTCTTGAAAATGATGAAAGAAATTTTACAAAAGGTGAAGAAAAAGATTTTAACGAAATAGTTTTACCAAATATAAGAAGAATTACAAAAAATATTAATTTTTCAAAAAATATAGTTGAAAAATATAATTCCGAAAAATCTACAATAAAACTGTTTTTTGATAGATATGAAGACGGAATAAATTGTGTAATAAAAGCATATTATAATGATATCGAAATTAATGTATTGGATAACAAAAATACATTTAATGATATAACTATAATAAGAGATTTAACGAGTGAGGAAGAGGCTAAAGAATTTATAAAAGAATATGGTTTCTATGAAAACAAAGAAGAAAATAATTTTGTTCTTACAGATGAAGATTATATTATAGATTTTATAGATTATAGATTAAGTAGCATAACTAAGTACGATATATTTGTAACAGATAATTTAAAAAACATAAAATATATATCTAAACCAATAATAAAAAGTTCTTTTTCTTTAGAAAGAGGAGAACTTTTAAAGTGTAATATATCTATAGATGGTATTTCTAATGATGAACTAGAAGATATAATGAATTCTATAAAATATAAAAGAAAGTATTATAAGCTTAAAAGCGGAAGTTATTTAAATTTAACTAATAATGATGAATTAAATGCACTTGATAATATGCTTAGTTCTTTAAATATAGAATATAAAGAATTGGAAAATGATGAGATAAGAATTCCTAAGTATAAAGCACTTTATATTAACAATAAGATAAATAAGAATGATTTTATAGAAGTTTCTTCATCATTCGAGAAGTTTATTGATACATACAAGAAATCCATAAGCAAATCATATGATATTGAACAACCACAAGGAATAACATTAAGAGATTATCAAGAGTTAGGAATAAAATGGTTAAGTACATTAGCAGAAATAGGATTTGGGGGAATCTTAGCGGACGAAATGGGATTAGGGAAAACTTTACAAACAATCATGTTTATTAAACAAAGGTTAAAAGCAGATTTAAACAGAAACTTTTTAATTGTATGTCCAACCTCACTTATTTACAATTGGGAAAGTGAATTTAAAAAATATGCACCTAATATAAAAGTAAAAGTAATTGCGGATTTAAGAAAAAAACGAGAAAAAGTATTTGATGAACTGCAAAATTATGAAGTATTTATAACATCATATGGGCTTTTAAGAGAAGATATTGAAAAATACAAAAACATAGAATATGATACATTTATAATAGATGAAGCACAAACAATAAAAAATGTTAATGCATTAATTACAAAGGCAGTAAAACAAATAAATGCATCAACTAGAATAGCGTTGACAGGAACACCGATAGAAAATTCAATATTAGAACTTTACAGTATATTTGATTTTGTTATGCCAGGATTTTTTGGGACTGTAAACAATTTTCAAAAAAAATATAATGGCATTCTAAAAGATGTAAACGATCCTATAAAGCAAGAATTTTTATCTTTAATAAATCCATTTATCTTAAGGAGAAAGAAAAAAGATGTAATTAAGGAACTACCAGATAAAATAGAAAATAATATTCTTGTTGATTTATGTGACGAACAAAAGAAATTATATTTGTCAGAAGTAAAAAAAATAACACAAGACATAAAAAACAATATGAGAAATAACACATTTTCAAAGAATAAATTAGTTATACTTCAAGAGTTAACAAGATTAAGACAACTTTGCATAGCGCCTTCACTTTGTATAAATGATTACAATGGTAAAAATTCAAAAATAGATACTGCTATTGAACTTATAGAAAATGCAATTAGTGAAGGACACAAAATACTAATATTTTCACAATTTACATCAGCATTAACTATATTAAAAAAAGAATTGATTAAATTAAAAATTAATTATTACTATTTAGATGGTAGTACTAAATCAACAGAAAGAATTAAAATGGTAAATGAATTTAATGAAAATAACATATCTGTGTTTTTGATTTCGTTAAAAGCTGGAGGAAATGGTTTAAATCTAACAGGCGCTGACATAGTAATTCATTTAGATCCTTGGTGGAATCCTGCGGTTGAGGACCAAGCAACAGATAGAGCTCACAGAATAGGTCAAAAAAATGTAGTTCAAGTTATGAAATTAATCGCAAAGGGAACAATCGAAGAAAAAATAGTAAAACTACAAAATTTAAAGAAGGATTTAAGCAATCAAATAGTTGAAGGAAAAGATAGAGATAAATTTGTATTAGGTACTTTAAATGAAGATGATTTATTATATTTATTAGAAAACGAATAAAAAAATTTTAATATATAGAATCTGTATGATATAATAAAAGTATGAAATAGGAGGATAAAGAAATGGAACAAAAGAAATCAAACAAAGGACTAATAATATTAGTAATTATATTTGGAGTTATAATACTAGGATTATCAGGATTCATAGTATATGATAAGCTAATAAAAAGAGAAAATAACAAACCAACAACAGAAAAAGATAATAATAGCAATAAATCAGAAGATAATAACGCTGAAAAAAAAGAAGAAGATAATAAAACAGAAGAAATAAAAACATATGATAAAATTAATTATAGGATTGAAAAATACACATTTGATGGTGATGAGTGGACTAATCTATATATAAATGAAAAATTATTCCAATATCCAGCTAGTGAAGGAAGGAATTACTATGCATCAGTAGAACAATTAGCAGACATACTAATAGTAAAGGTAGGTACTGTGACTGATTTGTCTATTTATGTTGTAAACTCAAACGGTGAAGCAATAGGAAGTTTTCAATGGGCTCCATCATCATATGAAAACTTAAAATATACATACGTAACAATTGGATATCCTACAGGAGTTTATTCCATAGAAGGCAATACAATAACAATGGAAACAGAAGACTTATTTCAAGATCCAAAGTATATAGCATGCAACGCTGAACCTGATAGGATAGTTAAAGCAAAAGAAAAATTCACATATCTAGGTAATGGAGAATTTAGTAAATCAGAAATGTTAGAAAAAACGACTGCAAAAGAATATATAGAACAAAATAATTGGGATTGCAGTAACTAAAATAAAAAATAAAGGGTGAACGGATAAATAAAATACTTAGCTTTAAAATTAAATATTGTAGTACAAAACTATGATAATAGGCTAAAACAGAGGTACTAGAAAAAATCACTGTAAAAGAGTATTTGAAAAAATACAACTTGAAATGTGGAACATCAAATTAAACTAAAATGAACATTTTTATGTTCATTTTTTATTATGTAATTTAATAATCATCTTTTTATATACTTTAATTGACTTGAAAATAATAACATTATATAATTAATACGTTAGATGAGGAGAGGTTTCATGGAAAAATTAACGATGGAAAAATTAGTTTCATTTTCGAAACAATATGGTTTTATATTTCAAGGAAGTGAAATATATGGCGGATTAGCAAATACATGGGATTACGGACCACTTGGTGTAGAACTAAAAAATAATATAAAAAAATGCTGGTGGAAACGTTTTATAGAAGAAAATTCTTCTTCATATGGACTAGATGCTGCAATATTAATGAATCCAGAAGTATGGGTTGCATCAGGACATGTATCAAGTTTTGCAGATCCACTTATAGATTGTAAGAAATGTAAAAGTAGACATAGAGCAGATAAACTTATAGAAGAATTTACTGATGGAAAAGAAACAGGAGACGGTTGGGATAACAAAAAATTAGAAGACTTTATAAAGGATAATAAAATTAAATGTCCTAAGTGTGGTGAAAGTGATTTTACAAACATAAGACAATTTAACTTATTATTTGAAACAAATATGGGTGTTACTGAAGACACAAAGAGTAAAGTTTATTTACGTGGAGAAACTGCCCAAGGTATATTTGTAAACTTCTTAAATGTTCAAAGAACGATGAGAGCAAAAATACCATTTGGTATAGGACAAATAGGTAAAGCATTTAGAAATGAAATAACACCAGGTAATTTTATATTTAGAATGAGAGAATTCGAACAAATGGAATATGAATTCTTCTGCAAACCTGGAACGGACATTGAATGGTTTGAGTTTTATCAAGATTATTGCATGAAATTTTTAACAGATTTAGGTATTAACAAAGAAAACTTAAGATTAAAAAAACATAAACCAGAAGAATTAGTATTCTATAGCAAAGGAACAACAGATATAGAATATAATTACCCACATGGTTGGGGAGAACTATGGGGAATAGCAGATAGAACAAATTATGATTTGACAGTTCACTCACAACATTCAAAAACAGATTTAGTTTATTTAGATCCAGAAACAAATGAAAAATATACTCCATATGTTATTGAACCATCAGTTGGCTGTGATAGATTAACTCTAGCAGTATTAGCAGATGCTTACAATGAAGAAACATTAGAAGATGGTACTACAAGAGAAATAATGAAATTAGCGCCATCAATCGCGCCATATAAAGCAGCTATATTTCCACTTGTAAAGAAATTTCATTCTGAAAAAGCACAGGAAATATTTAAAAACTTTAGCAAGAATTTTACGTGCACATACGATGAAGCAGGCAATATAGGAAAACGTTATAGAAGACAAGATGCTATTGGAACACCTTTCTGTGTAACTATAGATGATGAAACAATAAATAATAATACAGTTACTGTTAGAAATAGGGATACTATGGAACAAATTACATTAACAATAGAAGAAGCAATTGAATATATAAATAAAAATACAAAGTTTTAATGCCTTGTATTTTTTCTATATACAAACCAAATTAAATAATGTAAAATGATAATAAGGAAGTGACAATATGCCAAAAATAAGTATAATTGTGCCCGTATATAACGTATATAGTTATCTTGATAAATGCCTAAAATCAATTAGAAATCAAACTCTAAAAGATATAGAAGTAATAGTAGTAAATGATGGCACTAAAGATACATCACAAGAAATAATAGATAAATATGTTGCACTTGATAAAAGATTTAAAAGTGTTGTAAAAGAAAATGGTGGGTTAAGTGATGCTAGAAACTGTGGAATGAAAAAAGCAACAGGAGAATATTTAGCATTTGTAGATGGCGATGATTATATAGAAGAAGATATGTATGAGTTAATGTACGAAGAAGCCAAACGTAAAAATTTTGATGTAGTAGAATGCGATTTTACGTGGGATTATCCAGATAAAATAATAGAAGATAAAACTTGCGTAAAAGATAATTTATTAATTGATATAAGGGTAGTAGCGTGGAATAAAATATATAAGAGATCTGTAATAGAAAAAGCAAATTTAAAATTTACTAAAGGTGTTAGGTATGAAGATGTCGATTGGTGCTATAAAGTACTAGCAAACATTGAATCATTTTCTTCAGTTCATAAATGTTTATACCATTATATACAAAGAAAAAACTCAATAGCAAATACTCAAAATGAAAAAGTAAGGGACATTTTTATTGTTTTAAATAATACACTAAATTATTACAAAGAAAAAGGAATATATGAAGAAAACAAAGACGAATTAGAATATATTTATATGAGATATATATTTGGAAGCTCATTTAAAAGAGTTGTTAAAATAAAAGACAAAGAATTAATGAATCAAATATTAGATGAAAGCTATAGTAATTTAATTGCAAATTTTCCAAATTACAAGGATAATAAATTTTTAAAATCACGAAAAGACAAGAAAAATAAATATTTTAAACTTATGAATAGAACCACATATAGACTTAGTAGTAGAATATTTAGGATATTGAAATGAAAAAACTTTTAAAAATAGAAAATCTAATGTATTTAATGATAGTTATATCGCCATTTTTAGATTCTTTTAGTTTTATTTATAGGAATTTTAATCCGAATAGTACAATATCTCCAATTACTATTTTAAGACCGATAATACCAATTATTTTAGCAATATACATGTTCATAAAATATAAGGATACAAGAAAAATATTTTTAGTTGGTGGAATATTGTATTTAGTATATGGTGTAATACATTTATATTTGTACAATGGGTTAATGACCGAAATTTCTTATGGAAATTTGTTACATGAAGCACAATATATAATTAATTATAGTTATATGATTATGGTATTATACATATTCATTTATTTTTCCAAATTACAAAAAATTGACTATAAAAAATTAAAAATGTCATTATTTATAATGTTATGTGGATATTTATTTTTAATATACTTGTCACTTATAACCAATACTTCATCTAATACATATATTGAAGGAATAGGGTACAAAGGATGGAATTTATCGGGAAATTCTCTTGGATCTATATTAATACTATTGGAATGTATTTTGATACCTTTTATGTTTGAAGGCAACAAGAAATTTAAAATTATAAGTTTATGTATAATGTTACTACTAGGCGTATTTCTTACATTTTTACTTGGGACAAGAGTTGGATTGTTTGGATTTTATATAGTATTATTAATATATTTTATGGGAAGCCTTTTTTTGAATTTTGTGAAGAAAAACAAAATAAATTTAAAAAAATATCTAATACCAATAGCAGTAGTAATAGTAATAGCAATTTCACTTGTATTAGTATTTGGTTCTAGTACATTGTCACGTAGAAAACATTTAAAAAATATAGAAAATGATTTATTTGATCCAAACACAAACTCTGTTGCACACGTAACAGGTGATACAGTTAAATTTGTAACGGATATAATGAATAATAATGTTGATGAAAAATTTATGAGCATTCCACAACAAAAAGCTTATTTAAGTATGTATAAGTTTGCAAACAAACACGAAATACTCAATAATAATCAAAGGGTTCAACAAATTGTATATCATTTGAATTTAATTAAATATCAAAAAAGTGCAAGTTTAATTTTATTTGGAAATGGTTATGAAATAAATTATGGTGAAATGACATTAGAAATGGAATTTATAGCAATACTATTAAATTTTGGCATAATAGGTTTTATTTTATATATGGTTCCGTTCTTAATAATAGATATAAAAGCGATTAAATATTTCTTCAAAAATTTGAAGAATTCAAAAATAAATTTAATCATGTACTTAGCTGCATCTTTTTTGACAATTGCATTTTCTCTTCTAGCAGGCTATACATTTTTTAATGCCTCTTCAATGATTATAATAGTGTCTAATCACATATTATTGAAAGAATATTATGAAAAGGAATAGAAATATTCCTTTTTTATGTTATTATTTATATAGGATGGTGTATATGAAAAAGATAGTATTTGGGATTACGAGTCTAACACTAGGTGGTGCTGAAAGAGTTCTTGTTGACATAGTTAATGAATTAAAAAAAGATTACGATATTACAATATTTACTCTATACGGAAATGGAGAATTTGAATCCGAATTAGATTATGGTATAAAAAGAGTATCTGTTTATAATAAAAAATATAATGACTTGAATTTCTTTCAAAAAAAATACATGTCATTATGTATGGTATCTAAATTCTTTAGGAAAAACTTGTTTAGCAAATATATAAAAGGAAAATATGACGTTGAGATAGCATTTCTAGAGGGACCTCTAACATGGCTATTTTCTGAAGAAAGTAATGCAAGAAAAATCGCATGGGTTCATAACGATATAGAACTTGTATTTGGTGTAGGAAAAGATGCTAATATAAAAAGAAGCCTTAGTGAAGAAAGTTATAATAAATATGAAAAAATAGCTTTTGTATCAAAAGACAATTTAAATAAGTTTAAAAAAATATTTCCGAATAATGCAACGTATAAACAAGTTATATATAATTACATAAATATAAATAACGTAATAACAAAATCAAAAGTTTTCATACCTAAAGAATATAAGAATGAAGATATAAAATTTGTAGTAGTGTCTAGATTAACTGCACAAAAAGGAATAGATAGGCTTATAGAGGTTCACAATATATTAATTAAAAAAATAAAACATCACATTTATGTAATAGGTGATGGACCAATGAGAAGTGAACTTGAAGATAAGATAAAAACCTTAAATTTAAATGAAACTTTTCACTTATTAGGAAAAAAAGAAAATCCTTACCCATATATTAAATATGCAGATTACTTTATGCTTCCATCACGATTTGAAGGATATGGAATGGTCATAGAAGAGGCAAAAATTTTGGGTAAACCAATACTTATAACAGACACAGCTGCAAGGGAAGCTGTAATAGAATATAAAAATTCAATCGTGGTAGAAAATAGTCAAGAAGGAGTATTAAATGGAATGAAAAAAATGATAGAAACTAACATGCAAAAAAATGATATTCAAAAATTTGATAATAAAAGCATTATACACGATATAACTGATTTAATAGAGAGGTAATTATGAAAATATCTATACTAACTCCAACGTACAATAGAGCATATATACTTAAAAATTTATATAATAGTTTAATAATAAATAGCAAAACAAATAATAACTTTGAATGGCTTATAATGGATGATGGTTCAACTGATAATACAGAATCTTTGATAAATTCTTGGATTGATGAAAATAAGATTGATATAAAATATTACAAGAAGGAAAATCAAGGTAAGATGTCAGCATTAAACGATTTACTTCAATATATAACAGGAGATATTGTTTTAGAAGTTGATAGTGATGACTATATAACTGATAATGCTCTTGAAATAATTAGGAAAGATTATGAATTATTAGACAAATCTAAAAATGTTTACGGAATAATATACCCTAGAAAATTAATTGGTTCTTCTAAGAAAATACCTAATGAATATAAAGATAAAATCTATTCTTTATTTGATATACACTTTAAACTTGATTTAGATTTTGACATGAGTATAACTTTCTATGCAGATATAAGAAAAAAATATAAGCACGAATTAGAAAATGGGGAAAAATTTGTAACAGAGGCTAGAATGTATCACAAAATGGATAAAAATTATTCAGGACTCTTAATAAAAACTGATGAAATAATTGTATGTGAATACCAAAATGATGGGTATACAAAAAATATTGTAAAAACATTTATTAATAGTCCATATGGATATTATTCATATTTTAGAGAATTATTATCTTTTAATATGAATGGTGTAATTTTAAAAAAAAGATTATATATATTAAAACATTATATATTGTTTAGTTGCTTAACAAATAAAAGTAAAAAGAAATGTATAGAAGGTGCAAAGGGCTTAAATAAGTTAATAGTATTTCTTCTTGTAATTCCAGGGTATATTAAAACAAGAAAAATGTTAAAAAATCTTGACAAAAAATTAAAATAGTAATATGATAAACATCATAAATTTGAAAGGGGAATTTGAGAATGAATAAATCTAAATCAGATGCAATGATATCATACATAAAAAGAATTGATAAGGCACAAATGCTTGAAAATCTTACTACAGAGGAAGTAAAAGATAAAGTAAAATTTAGTGCTTCATACAAACAAAGTAGAAAAGAAGGATATATAAACAACGATGAGGGAACTGTAAACGGTGAAATAATGTATAAAGAAACTGAAGCATCAAAAGTAGTTGTAGTAAGAGCATCTTATACTGGAGTAAAGAATGGTGAAGATTATAACTACACTAGCAAATATTCATATGAAATATTTGAAAATGGCTTAGTTCAAGAAATAGTGACTGATGGAAAAGATAATGAGACTAAGGAAACATATTTTAAAACAGTTGATAAGAAATTCCAAGATGCTCCAATGGGCTGTGTAGCATGCTGCAATAATCCAATAGGCTTACGTGATGCTGAGCATTTATTGACAAAAGTAAAAAGAAAATAATTAAATAAATAAAAAAGGTATATATGATATACCTTTTTTTGTTATAATTAAATAAAGTAGGTGTTGATATGAGAAAAATATTATTTACTGCAAATACAATGACAGTTGGTGGAATAGAAAGAGCACTAATAAATATATTAAAAAATATTGATTATAAGAAATACGAAGTAACACTAATTCTTCAAGAAAAAAACGGCTTATTTTTAGATGAAATTCCTAAAGAAGTAAATGTTATAGAATATAAAATTAGTACATGCAAAATTAAAATATTTAGAAAAATATACAACAGGTTAAAAATGATATTTACTTGTATCAAATATCACAATAAGTATGATTTTTCAGCATGCTTTGCAACATATTCTATACCATCTTCTATATTGGCAAGAAATTTATCTAAAAATAATGCAATATGGATACATAATGATTATTATTATGTATTTAATCAAGATAAAGATAAAATATGTAATTTTATGAATTCTATAGGAGTAGATAAATTTAAAAGAATTATTTTTGTAGCTAATGAATCAAAAGATCATTTTCTATCAATATATGGCAATCTAAAAAATAATTGCTTTGTTTGTAATAACTTAGTTGATTATAAAAAAATAAAGGAGTTATCAACAGAAATTATTGCAGAAGACTCAAAAAAAACTATATTTTTAAATGTAAGTAGACATGATGAAGAACAAAAAAAATTGACTAGATTAATAGAAGCATCAAAAATGTTAAAAGATGACGGTTATGATTTCGAAGTTTGGATGATAGGAGATGGTCCAGATACACAGAAATATACTAAAATGATAAATGATTTAAATATGAATGATGTAATTAAGTTATTAGGCAGCAAAAAAAATCCCTATCCATATTATAAAAAAGCATCTGCTTTTGTAATGACGAGTGACTATGAAGGTTTTCCTGTTGTATATGTTGAATCATGTATTTTTAATTTACCAATAATAACTACAATAAATGTAACCGATGAATACTTAAACGTTGGTAAAACATATGGAATATTAGTACAAATGGATAGTAAAAGTGTATATTTAGGTATGAAAAAATTTATAACAGAAGGTTTTGATGTAAAAGAAAAATTCGACCCAGAAAAATTTAATAGTATTATATTAGATAAAATATATAAATATTTTGAAAATAAATAAGGAGGTGTTATATGCCAAAATTTAGTATTATAGTTCCAGTGTACAATACAGAAAAATATATTGATAAGTGTTTATCTAGCATTGAAAATCAAACGTTAAATGATTATGAAGTAATAATTGTTAATGATGGTTCAACCGACAATAGTCAAAAAGAAATAGACAAATTTCTAACAAATGAAAAATTTAAATGTATATATCAAGAAAATAAAGGTTTAAGTGAGGCGAGGAATACAGGTGTACAAAATTCAACAGGTGAGTATTTAATATTTTTGGATAGTGATGATTATATTTCGTATAAAATGTGTGAAGTATTAGATAATAATTTAGAAAATGATATAGATGTTTTAAAATTCCAATGTAAATATATTTACGATGAAAAAACAGTTTCAGTAAATGACAATATAGAATTAACTGGAAGCGGTAGTGAAATCCTAGAAAAATTAATTTCAATACAATCACTACTAGAACCAGCATGGCTATATACATATAAAAGAAGTTTTTGGAAAGAAAATGAATTTAGATATACTCCAAGAATATACCACGAAGATTTTGCATTAACACCAACAATACTATCTAAAGCATCAAAAGTAAAAGTAATAAATGATAATTTATACGACTACGTTCAAGTAAGTAACAGCATTACTAGGAATAGTAACTACGATAAAACTAAAAAGAAAGTTGAAGATATGCTAATTGGTTTTAAACTTAATTATGATGCTATAAATGAAAATAAAAAACTGAGTGAAAAATTTAAAAAAACTTTTAACAGTTATTTAGCTAATATCGTAATAAACAAAGGACAAGAACTTAATAAAGAAGATCAAAAGGAATATTATAACAATCTTAAAAAAGAAAAAGTATATGATTTACTAATAGATGATACTATGAAAAGAAAAATAAAAAAGTGTGCATTAAAATTAAACAGAAACATATACTTTAAACTTATAAAGTAGGAGTATATATGAAATTAACTGTAATATTGCCTATATTAGAAATAGGTAATGATCTTGATGAATGCATAAACTCAATTGAAAATCAAACGATTAATGATATAGAATTAATTATATCATGTAATAAAAATATTGAAAAACAACTAAAAGAAAAGTATAAGTGCAAAACAATATCAAGTGATAGTGATAGAATAGAAATATTGAGAAATAACGCCATTAAACAAGCAAAAGGCGAATATATATCTATAATTAATGATAAGATGATTTTAAATCCAAAGATGTATGAAAATGTTTTGTTTCAACAATCTGATATATGTATTTGCTGCTATAAAGAGAATAAAAAAGTAATAAAAATAGAACCATTTAGTAAACAATCCAGCATAATAAAAATAGATGATAACATATACAATAAAGTATTTAAAAAATCATTTGTAATTAATAATCATTTTACCTTTAATAATTGTATATCGGATAAATTATTTATATATAAGGCAGTAGCAACCGCTAATACATTTGGATTTGTTCATGATGTTTGCTTTGTAACTTCTTTAGTATATAAATCTGAAAATGATGAAAGAATATATAGAACAATTGATGAAATAATAAAATATTATAAAATAAAAAAAATATATGAAAAAAATAAGTCAAAGTTAGAATATGTATTTGTTAATGAAATATTGAAAACTGCAAATTATTTAAAAAAAGATAAAAAACATCTTGAGAATAATTGGAATTACTTAAATGAAAAATTTCCAAATTGGAAGAAAAATCTTTACGTTAAAAGAATGCCAGGAATAAAAGGGTTAAGGTTAAGAATAACAAATAAATTTATATATAATATAAGAACTCTATAAAGGAAGATAATTATGAAAAAAAAAATAGTATTTGGAATAACAAGCTTAGATTATGGTGGAATAGAAATATCACTAGTTGATTTAGTAAATAAACTCGTTAATTACTATGACATAACAGTTTTAACTTTATATAGTGGTGGAGATTTAATTCCGAAAATAAATAGAAAAGTAAAGATAGAGAGCATATACAAGCATAAATATTTAACATCAACAAATGATCAAAGAAGAAAAACTAGTTTAAAGCTTATGTTAGCCGGAAGAACTATTTACAACGCCTTCCTAAAAAATAAGTATGATGTAGAAATAGCGTTCATGGAAGGACCAATGACAATGTTTATGTCAATTCCAAATGAAAAAGTAAAAAAAATTGCTTGGGTTCATACAAATATTTCCAAAAATCAAACTGGAATTAAGAAACATCTAAAAAAAGGTCAAAATAATAAAATATATTCTAATTACGATAAAATAATTTTTTCAGGTAATATTGTTCAAGAAACATTTAATAAATATTATTATGTCAATGTACCGCAATATGTAATACCAAATTATATTGATATATCAAGGGTAATAAAGGGAAGTAAAACCAGATGTCCAAGGGAATTTACAGGAAGATGTAAGAAATTTTTAATAGTAACAAAGTTGGAAAAGACTAAAGGAATAGAAAGGCTTCTTATAATCCATAAAAGATTATTAATTGACGGATACGACAATAAAATGTATATAATAGGAGATGGTCCTCTATATAATACATTAAATAAAAATATAGAAAAATTAGGAGTTGAAAACTCATTTATACTTCTTGGAAAAAAAGACAACCCATATCCATATATAAAATATGCAGATGGAATCATATTTGCAACTAACACTGAATCATACGGGTTAAGTGTACTAGAATCGATGATACTTGGGAAAAAAATATTGTCAACTTCATCATCAGTTGTAGATAGATTTAAAGAATATCCAAGTATAATATTGGTAAAAAATGATGAACAGAGTATATACACTGGATTAAAATATATGATTAATAACAAGGAGAAAACTACAAAAATAAATTTTAAGATTGATAATAAAGAAATAATAAACAGTATAAATGATCTAATAACAAATTAAACGCATTTGCGTTTTTTCTTTTATTTTATTAATATAAATGTTATAATATATTCATGTTAAATGTAAAAAAGGAGTAGATCAACTTGGCTAAGAAAAATGAATATGTAATTACAGTAGATCACTTGTATAAAGATTTTAAAGTGTGCTACGACAAAGCGAACACAATAAAAGAAAAATTATTATTTTGGCATAGAGGCAAAGTAGAAGTAAGAAATATACTAAATGATATAAATTTGAAAATAAAAGAGGGTGAATCAGTAGCGTTAATAGGAACTAACGGTAGTGGAAAAAGTACCCTTCTTAAGTTGATGACTAAAATAATATATCCAAATAAGGGCAAAATAAAAGTAGTTGGAAAGATAGCTTCTCTTTTAGAGTTAGGAGCAGGATTTCATCCGGATTTTTCAGGAAGAGAAAATATATATTTTAATGCATCGATATTCGGACTTACAAAAAAACAAATAGATGAAAGATTGGATAGAATAATCGAATTTTCAGAACTTGGGGAATTCATAGATAATCCAGTAAGAACATATTCATCAGGAATGTATATGCGACTTGCATTTTCAGTGGCCGTAAATGTAAATGCAGATGTTTTCTTGATAGATGAAATATTAGCGGTTGGAGATGAACATTTCCAAAATAAATGCTTTGATAAAATGAAAGAATTAAAAAAAGAAGGAAAGACACTTGTGTTTGTTACTCACAACATGAAAGCTGTTGAAGAATTATGTGACAGAGCAGTTTGGTTATATCATGGCAAGGTAAAAATGGACGGAGATGTAAATAAAATAATAAAAGAATATATTAAAATAACAAAATAGGAGGATATATGGATTTTGATTATACATTAGAACCAGGGAAAACTTTAGAAAATAAAGAATCATTAAAACAAAATCATGAACCTGTAATTTCTATAATAACCCCATTTTATAGCGGACATGAATATTTAGAACAAACAGCAAGAAGTATTTTAAATCAAACATATCCTTACTTTGAATGGGTTATAGTAAATGACGGTAGAACAGATAAAGAGTCGCTAGAACTATTAGAAAAAATTCAAAGCTTAGATCATCGCATAAAAGTATATAGCAAAAAAAATGAAGGTTTAGCAGCAACACGTGATTATGGTGCAAAAAAATCGAATAAGAGTGCTAAGTATTTATTTTTTTTAGATGATGATGATTTAATTGAAAAAACATATTTAGAATGTGCGTATTGGACGCTAGAAACAAATGAGGAAGCCTCATTTGCATATGCAGATTGTATTGGATTTGGAGCAGCAAAATATTTATGGGCGAAATGGTTTAATATAAAAGAAGAAAAGAAACAAAATATGTTAGTAGCTACTGCAATGATAAGAAAAAAAGACTTCTTCGAAGTTGGAGGATATAATTTAAAACAAAAAGCCATAAATGAAGATTGGATTTTTTGGATGAAATTATTTTCTTATGGAAAATTTCCAGTAAGAATGAATTATTATGCATTTTGGTATAGAAGAAAAGAAAGTGGAGAATTAAAATTATCACAAAAGAAAGAAAATTTAAAAATAACTAAAAAGATAATAAATGACACATTGAAAAAAGTTAAAGGTAAAATTGAAGCTATACAGTATCCTAGAAGCGAATATGATTGGAATCAGGTTTTTGAAGTTAGCAAAGACAACATGATATTGCCTGAATACAAAGATAATAAAAAGACAACTATATTAATGATAATTCCATGGATAACTATGGGTGGGGCAGATAAATTTAATTTAGATCTTATATCTGGAATAGACAATAAAAAATACGAAGTCATTGTAATAACTACAGAACCTGGAGTAAATAAATGGCGCCAAAAAATGGAACAGGTTGCTAAAGAAGTTTACGATCTTACAACATTTATAGATAGAAAATATTGGCACTTGTTTATTAAATATATTATTGAATCAAGAAATGTAAACATAATATTAAATTCCAATAGCATGGCTGGTTACGAAATGCTTCCATATTTAAAATGTGAATTTCCAGATATTCCTATAATGGATTATATACACATGGAAGAATGGTACAACAGAAATGGTGGATATTCTAGAGATTCAAGTGCAGTAGCATCTGCTATTGATAGAACACTTACATGTAATAGAAAAAGTGGAGAAATACTTGTAAATTACTTTAAAAGAAATCCAAAAGATATAGATACGGTTTATATTGGTGTAGATGAGAAAAAATTTAATTTAGAAAATTATAATATTGAAGAATTAAAAAATAAATACGGGATACCAAAAGACAAATTTATAATTAATTTTATATGTAGAATAGATTATCAAAAACGTCCATTCTTATTTGTAGAAATCATGAAAGAATTATATAGCAAAAATAAAGATTTTATTTGTCTAGTAGCAGGTAATGGACCATTACTTGATAAAGTTAAAGCTTTATGTACAACATATAACTTGAATAATAATGTAAAATTCTTAGGCACTATAAAAGAAACACAAGAAATATATGCTATAAGTGATTTGAGTTTAAACTGTTCTATAAAAGAAGGTTTAGCTTTAACTTCATATGAATCCCTTTCAATGGGAATTCCAGTTATAACTTCTGATGTTGGTGGTCAAAGTGAGCTTATAGATTCGTCTGTTGGAAGTGTAGTGCCTTGCCTTCAAAATGAAGAAGACATTAAAAAGTTTAATTATAGTAAAAATGAGATAAATAGTTATGTTGATTCAATATTAGAAATTATGAAAAATGTTGATAAATATAAAGGTAATGCTAGAAACAAAATATTAAATGGTTTTACTATAAATCAAATGATATTAAATATGGAAAAAGAGTTCGATAAAATATTAAAATCCCCTATAAAGAAAATAAATGCAGAAAATAAAGATATATGTTTAGAACTTATAAATCAGTACAATTTAGCAATTAGTAAATTATATTCATATATGTGCGAAGACTTTAATGTAACAATTTTCTACTCAAAAAATTACAAAAATGGCTGTACAACATCAAAAATAAAACTATCTTTAATATCTTTTGTCAAGAAAATAGGATTAGAAAATGAAGCAAAAATAGTAAAAGATATAGTAAAAAATATTGCTAGATTGATTAAATCAATCATAAAAAAGATAGTTAAACTATTTAAAAAGTTATTTAGGATAGGTAGTGAAAAAAATGAAAATATTTAAAGAATTATACAACTATAGAGAACTATTAAAAACAAGTATTCAAAAAGAAATAAGAGGAAAATATAAAAAATCTTTTTTAGGAATATTTTGGTCATTTTTAAATCCTTTATTACAACTAGCAGTATATGCATTTATATTTCCAATGATATTGAAAAATGAACAAGATAATTATATAATGTTCCTCTTTGTAGCATTAATTCCATGGACATTTTTCACAACTGCTGTTAACCAAGGAACAGATGTTGTTGTACAAAATGGAAATATAGTAAAAAAAGTATACTTTCCAAGAACCATATTACCAGTATCAGTTGTTACGAGTGCTGCAATAAACTTTATGATAAGTACAATAATAGTAATAATATTTGCTATATTTACAGGCCTTGGAATAAGTAAATACATACTATTCTATCCACTAGTATTACTAATACAATATTTAGTAACACTAGGAATAGTTTTAATGTTATCCAGCATAACTGTATATTTGAGAGATTTGCAACATATAATTGGCGTAGTAATACAAGTGTTATTCTACGCAACACCGATTGTATACGCTCCAAGTTCAATTCCACAGCAATTTTCATTTATACTTACATTAAATCCGATGAGCCACGTTATAAATGCATATAGAGACATATTTTATTACCAACAAATGCCAAATTTACAGTCCTTATTAATTGTATTATTAGTTGGAGTAGTATTATGCGTTCTAGGATATATGATTTTTACTAAATTAGAAAAAAGATTTGCAGAGGAATTATAGTAAAAAATGAAAAACAGTGAAATCCTTTACATAGTAATTCCATGTTATAATGAAGAAGAAGTCTTAGAAGAAACAACAAAAAGACTAACTGCAAAATTAGATGAGTTAATAAAAAATAAATTAATTTCAAAAGAAAGCAAGGTTATGTATGTTGATGATGGATCTAAAGACAAAACATGGGATATTATAAAAAAGATAAATTATGAAAATAAATTGTTTGTTGGGCTTCGTTTATCTAGGAATAGGGGACATCAAAACGCTTTATTAGCTGGACTTATGACAGCTAAAAAATACGCTGATATAGTAATAAGCATGGATGCTGATTTGCAAGATGATATAAACGCTATTGATAAATTTGTAAATGAATACTATGCTGGTAGTGACATAGTTTACGGTGTAAGAAGTGCTAGAAAAAAAGATACTTTTTTTAAGAGAACAACTGCAGAAAGTTTTTATAAATTTATGAAACTTATGGGAGTTGACATTGTATTTAATCATGCAGATTATAGACTTATGAGCAAAAGAGTACTAGACGCACTTGAAAATTTTGAGGAAGTTAATTTATTTTTAAGAGGAATAGTTCCATTAATAGGATTTAAATCAAACATAGTAATGTATGAAAGAAATGAAAGATACGCTGGAAAAAGTAAATATCCATTAAAAAAAATGTTATCTTTTGCGTTTGATGGGATAACTTCATTTAGTGTAAAACCGATAAGAATGATTTTAATATTAGGAATTGTTATATTTTTCATAAGCATAATTATTATGATATATTCACTAATAGTTCATCTATTAGGAAATACTGTTGAAGGCTGGACTTTTACAGTTATCTCAATATGGATGATAGCGGGAGTTCAAATGTTATCTCTTGGAGTTGTTGGAGAATATATTGGAAAAATATATAGTGAAGTAAAAAGACGACCAAGATACATAATTTCAGAAGAACTTAATTAACATTACATTAGTAATGTTTTTTTTTATAATGCAACCTTGTATTCTCAATTTAATTAATATATACTGGTAATAGGTGATTTTATGAAAAAGCAAAAATTTAATTTATGTATAATTTTATCAGCCATCTTAACAATAGTATTATTTTTCTTATTTAAAAATGAACATTTCGCATTAGATACATATACTTTTGAACTTGATATTAAGGAAAATGCACATTGGTATTTAATTAATGGAAGACTTGTAATGACATTATACCTATATATTTGTTTATTACTAAATATTAGTTGCAAAACTATAAAATTTATTTCATTAATAATATCACTTAGTTCGCTATTTATATCAAATATAGTATTAACTAAAATGGCAGTTAAATATATTAAAAATAAAAATATGGCAAGTTTAATATCAACTTGTATAATATATAGCCCATTTATCTTTGAATTTTTTATTTTTACAGAATATACTGGAATAATGAGTTTTGGATTACTAATGAGCATATTAGCTAGTAATTTTCTTCAGAAATATTTTGAAGAAAGAAAAATCAAATACATTTTATTATCATTGATACTTGCATTTTTAAGTGCATCTTCATATCAAGGTGTAATAGGCTGTTTTGTATCAATCACATCTTTATATATAGTTATTAACTATAAAAATATTAAAGAATTTATAACCCAAAATGTATATACATTCTCAATATACGGAATAGTATCACTAATAAGTTTAATTATTACAAAAATTTGTGGATTAGCTAGAGTTAGCACAGTCGGATATAAATTGATTGAAACATTAAAAGGTGTAGCACGCGGAACTTTATCTTTAATATTAAATACTTCATATGTATATCCAAAATATTACTATTTTTTAATACTGATATTAATGGTGTTATTGATAGTGTTTTTATGTATCAAAACATCTAAACCCCAAAAAATATGGTTAACAATATACTTAGTAGTTTTGGTAATTTTTATTTCTGTAGCACCACAATTTTTAGTAAAATACGACTTAATATGGATTGTACCTAGAAGCAATATATCATTAGGAATGTTGTTTGGAATACTATGCTTTTGGTATAATTCACAAATGGAAGAAAATACTATTTATTTAAAATTTAATATATTAGTAATTATTCTTACACTAGCATTACAATTAATTGGATGGTATCAAATAAGTATGGATCAATACTATGTAAATAAATTGGATAAATCATTCGCAGAAAGTATATTACCAAAGATACATGAGTATGAAAATGAAAACAATGTAACTGTTACAAAAATAGGAATAGCAAATGATAAAGCACCAATGTATACGTATAAAGATGTTGAAACAATGTCAGGAGATGTAAATGTTAGAGCAGGTTCTATTCCTTGGGCAATTCCAACTTTATTAGGATATTATGATGACAAAGAATATCTGATGGTTGAGGCAAGTGAAGATATTAAAGAATACTGTTCAAGTAAAAATTGGGATAGTGTAAATATAGAACAGCTAAAATTTATAGATGATACTTTATATATTTGTACATACTAATATTTCGCCATGATTTACATTCAAAACTATAAATGATATAATAATTACAAATAAACTTAAGTTAGGAGTTAATTTATGGATAAAATAGCAGTATTAATACCATGTTACAATGAGAGTAAAACAGTAGAACAAGTAGTAAGAGATTTTAAAGAAACATTACCAGATGCAACTATATACGTATATGATAATAATTCTACAGATGGTACGGCAGAACTAGCAAAAAAGGCAGGAGCAGTTGTTAGGTATGAAACACGTCAAGGTAAGGGAAATGTTATAAGAACTATGTTTAGAGAAATAGATGCTGAAGTGTATTTAATGGTTGATGGTGATAATACTTATCCAAGTGAGTATGCTAGAGAATTATGCGATAGTGTTATGAATGAAAATTGTGATATGGTAGTAGGAGACAGACTATCTAGCACATATTTTGTAGAAAATAAAAGACCTTTTCATAACTTTGGGAATAAATTAGTTAGGAAGTTAATTAATAGATTATTTAAAGGAAATATTAGAGATGTTATGACTGGGTATAGAGCCTTCAGCTATAAATTTGTAAAAACATTTCCAGTTTTATCCAAAAATTTTGAAATAGAAACCGAAATGACTATACATGCTCTTGATAAAAATTTGAAAATAAAAAACGTTATAATCGAGTATAGAGATAGACCCGAAGGAAGTACATCTAAATTAAACACATATCAAGATGGAACTAAGGTTTTAGGTACAATAGCAACTTTATATAAAAACTATAGGCCATTTAATTTTTTTTCAATAATATCTGTAATTTTATTATTTATAGGAATTTTGTTC
>CAKPCJ010000007.1 GCA_934141575.1 uncultured Bacilli bacterium | reverse complement strand
GGTTGAGCCATAGTTTGAGTAGTCATAGTTGGCATGCTTGTAACCATAGGTTGAGAATAATTCATATTAGTTAGGGTATTAACATTAGCATTTGTCATTGTTTGAGTCATCCCCATGTATGGATCAACATTTACATCGATATCAATAGCACTTCCTTCGATATCTGGTCTTTCCATATCAAAACATCTATCTTGTGCAAACATTTTATTTCCTCCTTATCTACCATATAATATGATCCGCCAGAAATAAGTGTATTTACATTTGTCCTTATTTTAAAAATTTATTTTTTCAAGAGTTGAAGTGAGTATTGAATATAAGTAACAACTTACTCTCTTTTTACTTTTCTTTTCAATATACTTTTTATATCCATCAAGCTGTTTTATATATTCTTTGCTTTCTATATTTTTTAGTTTGTAATCTATTATGTACATGTCATTATCATCTTCTATTAATAAATCAATTATTCCATGTCTTATCGTTCCTTCGTCATCATAAATAAACTCGTACTCATGATATTTAGATACTTTGTTCATATCTATTCCTATTTCAAACATTTTTTTATTAAATATGTGAACAACTTTGTCATTATCATCCGCAAGTTCTAAACTCCTGTGAATTTCTTTTCCATATTCTATATTTTTTCTAGTTTCATTATCGATAAGCATGTGAACTTTTTTAGAAAAGCTCACTTCATTTATAAGTTTTGATTCTAATTGTAAATTTTTGTGTATTATATTTTTTGATTTATTATAATCTAGTTTTTCAATTAATTTTAAATTCTTATAATTGTTATCTATTGATGTATCTAAGACTTCTTTTATGTATTTCTTTAATGAATCTTTTAAGGATAATAATACTGCTCTAAAACTGTTATACTCTAACCTTTGATCTAGTGTTATTATCTTTTCTTCATTTTCGTAGTCATTTACTAACATTATCATTTTTTGTTTTGCTCTTGTTAATGCTACATAGAATAATCTTAAACGTTCTGAAATTTCATCTTTTTTGTAATCATCTTTTACTAAATCTAAGTATATTGTATTGTCTAAACCCTCATCAATATATGGAATTATAAAACCGTATTTATTACTATATAAAAATTGTTTTTGAATATCATTTTTTGAAAATGGTTTATAAAGTCCAGGAAAATAACATATATTAAATTCTAGTCCTTTTGATGCATGAATTGTCATTATTGATACACTCCTGTTATTGTTATCATTTGATTTAAATTCAATATCCTTATCTTCATCATTTATTACTTTGTCTATGTAGTTAATAAAATCATATAAACAATATCCAATGTTTGATAGTTCACTTGCTTTATTTAATAAATAATCCAGTTTTATTTTTATATTATTAAAGTTGCCTAGTGTTGATATTTTTTCTCTAATATTAAATTCTTTATATATACTTAATAGTATTTGATCTAAAGTCATATACTCAATATTGTTACTTATATTTTTAGTTTTTAAATATATTTGATAAAATTCTGATTCTTCACTACTTATACTTTTCAATATATCTTCATCTATCATTAGTTTAGTTATACTATCATCGCTAAACTCAAATAGGAAACTCCTTACTATACTCATAAAACTGTGTCTAAAGTACTGGTACATGTAGCTTTTATTTTTATATGAATAGATAACTTTTAACAAATTTAATATTGTATACATTTCATCAGAATGTATAAATGAATCATTTTTGTGTACTGATAATGGAATACCTAGGTATTCAAATACTTTTCTATATAAATCAAACTGTCTGCTTCTATCTAGTAATATGCAAAAATCATTGTATTCTACTTTTCTTAATTTGTCTAATTTAAAATCGTATACTTGATATTCGTTGTCCATTTTATACTTTATATCCCTTGCTATTACGAAAGCCTCTATCTCTTCTTTTTTTGAATTCTTAGAATCATAGTCATATATTTCTAAGCTGTAGTTTTCATCAGAAAACTTGTCATAAACTTCATTACCAAATACTAATCTATGACTTTCTTTATAGTTTGCACCACCTATTTCTTCATCCATTATGTCATCGAATACAACATTTATATCGTTTAATACTTCTTTTCTAGATCTAAAGTTCTTTATAAGATCTATTTTTATTCCATTACTGCTATTAGAATAATCATTATATTTTTTCATAAACAATTTTGGATTTGCATTTCTAAATCTATATATTGATTGTTTTACATCTCCAACCATGTATACATTATTGTTGCTTATGTAAGAGATAAATATATCTTGTATATCATTTGTATCTTGATATTCATCTATCATTATTTCATTTATTTCTTGCTTTATGCTTTCTCTTACTTCTGAATTATTTTTTAACAAATCTATTCCAAGACAGGCTATATCTATAAAATCATAAATATTATTTTGTCTTTTAAATTCATTCATTTTAATGTCTATTAGTTTTAATAAACTAATAATTGTTTCTATATACTTTTTTGTACGCATTATTGAATCTTTTATTTCATTAACATTTTTATATTTACATAATTTTTTTATATTATCTAGTTGTTTTTTTATATTATCTTTTGCATTTACTAATAACTCACTAGCATTTTTAGGAAGTCTTGGAAGATTTGATAAATTATCTACATACTCTTTAAAACCGTCATAGCCATTTATAACTACTAAATCTGCTAAATAATCTCTTAACTTTTCAACATATTCTTGTTCTTCCGCAACATTTAACTTATATAATTCTTCTTTTATAATTAATACTGATTTGTTTATTAATTCAAGATAATCTTTTATTGAACTATTTATGTAGTCTTCACTATATTTTTCTCCAATATAATTATTCAAATATTCTTGTTTTCCATATCTATTATTTAATGAATTATAAAAATCTTTAACTACTTTTTTTATTTTTTCATCATTTTTTACTGTATATGAATCAATTAATTCCAAGAAATCTTTTTCTTCGTTGTTATATTTTTCATCAAATATTTCATCTATTATTTCATCTAACTTTATATCAAATACAATTTTATCACCTATTGTTATGTTCTTATCTATGTTTAAAATATCACTGTATTTCTTCACTAAATATAGTGCATATGAATCAAATGTACATATAATTGCTTGGTCAATATAATCTAGTTCTGTATTTAGATTAAAACCTTTATTTATTTCTTCTATTATTTTGTTTTTTATTCTTATTTTCATTTCTTGTGCTGCGGCATTTGTAAATGTTAATATAACTAGGTTTTTAAGTGAAATTCCATTTTTTAGTTTTGTAATTACTCTTTCGGTTAGTACCGCCGTTTTTCCACTTCCTGCCCCGGCAGATACTATTACATTGTTGTTTTCTACTTCAATAGCGTATTTTTGTTCATCAGTCCATTTTGTCATATTATTTACCTGCCTTTACGTAATCATCTATGTCAAGTTGTTTCAATACATTTACATCTCTGTTTTTCCTGTAACATATATCAAAGTATTTACAATATTCACAAGAAATATTTTTATCATTTAATTCTTTGGGATTTATTTCATAATTTCCGCTAATTATATTTGCAGATGCTTCATTGACTTTGTCTTCTACAATATCCAAAAATTTTTTTAAAAGTTCATCACTAAATACAAGTGAATTACTATAAAATGTTCCATCCGTTTTCACTTTTAAATTTTTTAATGATGAGAAGTCATTATCAAATTTTTCTATTATATCAATATTTTCTTTACTATATCCATACAATTTGTATTCATTTTTTATAAGTTCATTATTTGTCTTACCTTCTTGCTTTTTTAATAAGTCGTGTCCTATATTTTGAAGGTAAAAGCCTGCAATTTCGGGATTAGGTAAAATTCCACCATTTTTAAGTAAATAAGCATATATAAATAGTTGCATATTTAATCCAAATACAATATTGTTATATTCTACTTTTAAATTTCCGGTTTTATAATCTATTATAATTACGTAATTATTAATACCGTCATCAAACGATAATATTTTATCTATTTTACCAGTTAATGTTACTTTTATCTTATTCGTTGATGTAATGTTAATCTCTTTTTCATAATATAAATCTTTGAAATGCGATCTATTTCTATTTTCATTTATTACATCTATTAATAGTTCTAATTCTCTCTCATATTTTTTCAAGTACAATTTATCTTTTACATTAAGTTGTTTTTCCTTAACAAACTCATTAATTAATTCTTTTATTGTTTTACTTCCATTAAACACTTCAGACAAAACATAGTGAAATAAATTTCCTAGGAAAAGTGAATCAATGTTACTTGAATCCTCTTTTATTTTTAATAAATACTTTAAATAATACTTATATGCACATTCGTAATAAGAATTTATACTTGTATAAGATAATTTTATTTCATCTTTCAATAGTTTGTTTAGAGTATTTATTTCTATACCTTTAAATTTATTATTATACGTACCATAATCATTTTCTACATTTGATAATAATATTTCTAAGCTTTCATTTTTAATGCCATATTTATACGCATCATCTACCATAGAATTTAGTAAATACTTATCAAACATTTTAGATGGAGAAATTGCATAATCATGTTCATAGTTGTATTCATCAAATTCAAAATTTTCTAATAATGATGATTTAGTATATATATTAAATGGAGTTTTTAGTTTATATGATATATATGTTTCTTTCGAAGAATTTACTAATTTAATAATTTCTTGTTTTGATAATTTGTTTTTTTGTGTTGAAGTAAATAATCCTATTAATTCCTTTTTATCATCTTTGAAATAATCGTCATCCCTATTAATATGTGGTATTAAATTTTGATTAAAACCTGCAATAAACAAATATTCATCATCTTTAATTGTAATATCATCGATACTAAACACCTCTATAGAATTAGAGTATTTCTCATCATTTATGTAATTATTTTTGAATTCATATACTAATAAATCATAGATATCTTTATTCCAATCGTATTTATTTATTATATTTACAATTCTTTCAATTATTTTATTGTTTGTTGGTTCAATTGATTTTATTATATCAAATAAAGATTCACCATTCTTATATCTTTCTAAGATTTTAAGAGCAATACCGTAACTATAAATACTTTTCCTAGTATTTAAATTTACATTTATACCAAATAATTCACTATAATACTCTAAATATGTATTATATTCATCATCTGGTATAACAAGTTTTATCTTATTAATATCTATACCTTTATTTATTAACTCATACCATTTGTCAAATAAAAATAACACTTCATCAGATATATCATCTGTATTAAAAACAAAAACTTTGTTGCCACTGTTTGTGCTTGATTTCTCTTCTATTATTTCAATGTTTTTATTAATTTTTTTTATTTTTTTGTAGAAAAATGGGTCTATGTCAATATCGTAAAAGTAAATTTTTTTATACTTAGTTATAATACTTTCAGAATAAATTATCTTTTTATTTGATATTAAATCTTCTTTTATACCATCTATGTCATCTACATAATACAAATTATCCAATATTGTCTTACAAATACTAATAGTTTTATTATACTTAGTCATATATTGCAATACATCTGGTGCATACGAAAAGGTTATATCCTCCAATAATTCTTTTTTTGTCATTATTTTAAAATCAATGATATCTAAATTTTTAGATGCATATAATAACAAATCATTTTTAACACAAGATTTTGTAACTATTATCGTTTTATCACTTATATCTATCATAATAATCACCTCTTTTAACATTATATCATGTATTTAATTGATTTTTATATATGTTAATGTTATCATAATTCATAGGTTTTGGTGATGTAGTATGGAAAATAATGATACAATCAATGAATTATATAGTCATCTTGAAGAAATAAATTCTACTGAGATTACTCCTGATATATTTCAAAAGGAAATAGATAATTATAAATTTTATTTAAAATGGTTGAAAAAAAATGCAAATAAAGATTTAAAAGTATATGCGCTATGCAGAATCAGTTATTTAATTCACTCTATAGTTTTCGGTGAATACAATAACTGTATACTTAGTGATTTAGAATATTTAAAAAGTGAAGCTATAATTGAAAAATCATTTATAAAAAAGATGAACGTAATATTAAATGATATTAATTCTACAAGTATTGGCAAATATTACGAAATATTATTGTGCATTATTAGTATTCATAATAATAGGTTTGATTATTTTGAATATCTTACCATGGTTGATGATATGAAATACAAAAATATACATTATATACCTGGACATGAAATAAAATCAAATAAAGAACTAATAAAAGCTGTTAATAACTCAATTAATCTAATGAGGTAGTATATGAGTGGTAAAAAAAGAAGTATTAATTCAAATAACTAATGACCTCAAGCCGTTAATAAAACATATTTAATTCTTTTTTTTTGACTATTTTAATGATATAATTTATCTGGTGATAATTATGATATATTTAGATTATTCAGCTACTACTCCTATTGATAAAGAGGTCCTTAATACCTTTGATAATGTATGTATGAATTACTTTGCAAATCCAAATTCACTACATAAATTGGGGGTTGAATCTAATAAATTGATAGAGGCCGCTACTGGTCAAATTAAAAATATTTTAAATATTAATGATTATGAGGTAATCTATACCTCTGGTGCTAGTGAGGCAAATAATTTAGCTATTAAAGGAATTGCACTTAAATATCAAAATAGAGGGAAGCATATAATAACAACTCCCCTAGAACACTCATCGATTGTAGGTGCTCTTAATTATTTAGGAATGAATGGTTTTGAAATAGATATAGTTAATATAAAAAGTAATGGTTTGGTAGATATAGATCACTTAAAATCATTGATAAGAGATGATACTATTTTAGTTACTATGGCTCTTGTCGATAGTGAAATAGGTATAAAGCAAAATATTAGTGAAATTAGCGAAATTCTAAAAAGATATCCAAAATGTTATTTGCATGTTGATGGAACACAAGCTATTGGAAAAATAAAAGTAGATTTTAGTGGGATTGACTTATTTAGTTTTTCATCACACAAAATATACGCCATGAAAGGTTGTGGATGTTTAATAAAAAGAAAAAATATCTCAATTGAACCTCTTATACATGGTGGAAAAAGTGTTACTGCTTATAGAAGTGGAACACCTACAACAGCATTAATCGCTTCTACTTCAAAGGCATTAAAACTTGTCTATAATGATTTTGACAATAGATATGAACATGTGCATAAATTGAATAAGATTTTACGAGAAAATTTATCTACTTATGAAAACGTACATATAAATAGCACTTCTAATTCAATACCACATATATTGAACTTTAGCATAGTTGGAATTAAACCTGAAACATTTATACACGCATTAGAAAAATATGATATATTTATATCTACTAGAAGTGCTTGTTCAAAAAGTAATACAATTTCTTCATCAGTGATGGCACTTACTAATAATAAGGATATATCTTCTTCTACTTTACGAGTTAGCATTTCCTATAAAACTACTGAAGAAGAAATAAATACTTTTATTAATACTTTCAAAATATGCTACGAAGAGCTTTCATTAAGGAGGTAAAATGCAAATAATTAAAATAAGCGCTGTTTGGTGCCCTGGTTGTCTTGTAATGAGACCAATATGGAAAAAGTTAAATGAAAAATACGATTTAAATATTATAGAGTATGATTATGATATTGATGAAGAGGAAATAAAAAAATATAATGTTGGTGATTTATTGCCTGTTATTATTTTTAATGATGATGCTGGAAATGAGATAAAAAGAATTACTGGTGAAAAAAAATTTGATGAATTAGATAAGATGATAAATGATTATTTAGATAAGGGAGTTTAGCTATGAAGTATATAAAAAAATTAATACTTGCAATAATTTTATTTATTGTATTAATACCAAATTCTTTTGCAAAAGAAAAAGTTAATATTTATCTTTTCTATGGAAAAGAATGTCCGCATTGTGAACAATTAAAAGAAAAATTAGAGTACATAAAAGATTCTTATCCAATTAAAGTATACATGTATGAAATATGGCACAATGATAATAATAGAGATTTGGCAATAAAAGCTGCTGAAAAACTTAATACTACATTGAGTGGCGTTCCATTTTTTATAGTTAATAATACAGCAATGTCAGGTTACTCTAGTTCTTCAACACTGAATTTGATAAAATATAATATAAATTTGGCTCTTGCTAGTACAGAAGAAGATATATTATTAGAACTTGGTGATATAACTAATAGTGATGTTTATGATTTTTCTATCATAGAAAGTAATGGAGATATTAAAAATACAGGTGAAGAAATAACTGAAGATGATATAAATATGGGGGTAGTTACAATACCATTTATAAATAAAGAGGTTGATTTAAAATCATTTTCTCTTCCTATAGTTGCGATTATAATGGGTGCCGTTGATGGATTTAACCCATGTGCTATGTGGATATTATTATTTTTGATAAGCATGTTACTAACTATGAAGGATAAGAAAAAAAGATGGATCTTAGGAATAACTTTCTTGGTTACTTCGGCTTTAGTATATTTATTATTTATGGTTGCTTGGCTTAATTTCACAAATTTTGTTATGACTATTCCTTGGATTAAGTTGCTAATTGCTTTAATTGCACTTACTGGTGGATTTATAAATTTATGGAGCTTTGTTAAAACTGTTACAAAAGAAGATGGTTGTACAGTTGTTGATGAGAAAAAACGCAAAAAATATTTTACAAAGATAAAGGAGATAGTTAACAACAAATCATTTATTCTTGCTCTGATAGGAATAATTGTGTTAGCAGCATCTGTTAATATAGTTGAATTAGCATGTTCTGCTGGACTCCCAATAGCGTTTACTTCTCTACTGTCATCAAATAAATTAACTACTTTTGCATATATGATGTACATATTAATATACATATTGTTCTTCTTATTAGATGATATAATTGTATTTATTATTGCAATGAAAACTTTAGAAGTAAGTGGTATATCTACTAAATATGGTAAAATATCACATCTTGTTGGCGGATTAATAATGATATTAATAGGCGCTCTTATGATTTTTAAACCAGAGTGGTTAATGTTAGGTTAATTATTCAATTGAAAAGAGAAAAGTAATAAATAAAATTTTACTTTTCTCTTTTTATTATTTTTTGTAAGGTATGAATTAATAATCATTATTTAACTGAATTAGTACCTTTCTTAGTTCTTCAGAATATTTTTTATATTAAGTTGTTTGGAAACACTTTTTTGGTTTATTGTTTACTTTAAAGGCATTTCATAAATGATATTTTTATTATTCTTTGGTTATAATTTTAAAATAAAAAAGGTGACACGAGGTCACTCTAATTTATAACTGTGTTCCACAATCAGTACAGAATTTTGCGTTTTCTGGTAATTCTTTATTGCAATTAGGGCATATCTTTTTTGCAGGTGTCATTGCTGTTCCACATTCTGAACAGAATTTTCCATTAGAAACAGCTCCACATTTAGGGCAAGTTGCTCCTCCTGTTACGACAGCTGCTGATGGTTGCCCAGCAACTTGTTGTTGTGGTTGTTGTTGATAAGCATTATTAACTGTGTTACCAGCAAATCCACCCATCATGGAACCTAAATTCATTCCCATTATAGTTGCTCCGTTTCCACCATTTTCATTATTTGCCATATCTTTGATAGCCTCTGCAGTATTTATTTGTGTGTAAATATTTGCTTGGTTTTGATCTAATGATGTAGCTTTTAGTTTTATAGAAGCTCTTTCTCTCATAGCTTTTTGAATTTCTTCTGGTACTGTTAATGGATTCAAAGAAACGCTTTTAATTTCAATACCATAACTTGATATGTCTTCATCAATAGCATCATTTAACTTTCTTGCAAGTTCTAATTGTTTTGTAGGAACTTTTTCAAATGAAACTCCTAATGCTCCTATTGCTGCTGCTAATCCTGAAACTACAAATCCATCTACAAGTTCAGCAATTTCAGAAAATCTTACTTCATCTTTTACACCAGCATAATTTGTTAATAAGTTTACTGGGTTATTAACAATAATTGAATAGAATCCATTAGCTCTAATTTCCATTGGTCCCCACTCTGGATCACTAAACATTATTGGGGAACTAGTACCAAAAGGATATCCTTTTGTTTGTGTTAAATTAATAAAATATACTGCTTGTGCCGTTATAGCATTACCTTCATAAGCTATTCTTTTCATTGATTCTAGGAAAGTTTGACCAATTCCTTTAAATATATTTGTTTGAAATGTCGTAGGTGCTGATGTATCCATAAAATACATACCTGGTTCAGAAATAATGTCTTTTATTGTACCATTATCTGTGTAAATTGCACATTGTCCTACTTGAACAAACAACCTACTTTGATTTGTTATTACACCGTTTGCAGTTGTTACTTTTTTTACTAAAACATCATCATCATTTTTATCATATCTTATGACTTCTCTATATTGATCAGCTAATTGACCACTTATAGAATCCTTTACAATTTTAATAAATCCCATTTTTCTTTCCTTCTTTCTTTAATCTTCTTTATATGAAATAAATTTCCAACTTTTTAGATCTAATTCAATAGTATGGGTTCCACAAAATTTGCATTTTGTTTGCTGAAATCCATCTAGAGGCGCACCACAATTTGGACAATTTAATCCTATAACGCTGTAACTTGTTTTTGCCTTTTCTTTATCATATATGTAAGCAAGTGTTGATAAATACCTAGTTTGCTTTTTATAATCTTTTTTTTCAATGTATTTATCGCCTTTTTTATAATAATAATAATATTCAAGTGATGAAGAAATTACTAATGTTGCTACACCACGATCTTTTGTATAACTTCTAAGTGCATGCTTGTGGAAGACTACATCATCATATGTTATTGATATATCATTTTCTAGTAAGTCTCTTACTTTCTCAGTTAAATTTCCTCTTAATGGTTCTAAATCGTTAGTTAATAAGGATATATCTTTTTTTTCAATTATATTAAATATAGTTCTTAAATTTCTTTCAACTAGTTCAAAAAACTGGGTTTCGTTGAAATCACTGAAGTCTTTTCTTATTTGTGGAACCAATAAATTGGTTATTCCCGAAGCATTTTTTGCTCTTGATCTTTCTTCTTGCGCGATTTCTTTTCCTTCCTTAAATGCATTTCTAATTGTAACCTCATCTCTGTATTCTTTTGGAACCATTGATTTTACTTTTAAATATAAAATTCCACCAAGGAATAGTATTCCAACCACAACTCCAAGAAATACAGCTAAAATAATGCCTAATGTTTCCATCTTCATTTCCTTCCATATTATTATACATTTTAATTTTATCATTTTTTTTATGTATTAACAATAATATTATCGTTTATTTGTCAAATTTGTATGATATCGTAAAACCTATTACCAGTATCACATTTGAAATTAAATATACTTGAAATGTAATTCCGTTAATAAAGGCTTCTTTAAATAAGACTAGAATAGACGCTACTACAAAACCCAACATTCCAGAATAAAAAATCTTTTCATGTTTTTCCATTAAATATTTGACAAATTTACTTACAATATACACCCCTATTAGTAATCCAATTCCAAAAGGGATTGAAAATTTAATAGTATCTACTATTTTTGAAAAATTTAAAAGATTATTCAAAAAGTTCATTACTATATTATAGTACCCGATTATCATAAGAACTGCTGTACCACTCATTCCAGGTATTATCATAGTAAAAGCTTCTATAAATCCTATTAATATCAAAAAAGGATAGTTTATTGTTTCAACTGTTGATTCACCTTTTAATATTGCTAACAATATTATTATTAAAAATGTTAGTATTGATACTAACATACATTTCATATCTACTTTTTTACCAAAGGATTTGTGCAATACTTGCGGAACTCCACCACCTATCAACCCTATAAAAAACATCATTGTAAAGAAAAAATATTTATTCATAAAATACATTATTAATCTGCTTCCAAATGAAACTGCAATTAAAAAACCAGTACCTATTGTAATAATATATTTTATATTTTTTAATGGTTCAATAATACAATCAATAAGTTTTTTGTATATTCCTAGAGAAATTGCTATCATGGCACCGCTTACACCTGGTATTATTTTTCCTAGTCCAACAAGGAAACCGAAGAATACTTCTTTTAGCATAATATCACCTATATTAATATTATGATTACTATAAATTAATATTTCATTAAAAAATAACACTTTTAAGTGTTATTTCAATTCTACTATTACTAACTTTTTATCAACATGCATTAATGTAAATGTTGCTTCCTTTTGGTATCCCAAATCTTCATTGTATTCCCAAGATGCCTTAACCTCGTAAGCGTTTTCATCTGTTATATTTTCGGCGTTATATGTAAATTTTGTTGATTCAACAGATGATATTTGTACACTTTTTACACCTGGTAATTTCTGGGTTCTATCTCCACTTAGGTTATTTTCTACGTATTTATATATTGTATCTTTTGCATTTATGACAAAATTATCCTGAATCTTTTCATATACGAATTGTAGTCCACCTACATCATTTTTTGTAATTTTGCTGTTTAAATCATAAAAGTCAGATATAAATAACTTTACTATTGATGATGCATATGATTTTTCATCTAATTCTTCATTGTTTAATACTTCGATAAGTTCTTTAAAGTATTGTTTATAAAGATTTGTTTCATTTTCCAATAAAACATATCCATAATCTTTTATTTCTTCTTGAACTTTATTTTGATTATCATCAGGTTTATCTTTTTTATTCTTTAAGTTAATTACCACAAATATCAATACAACTATTAAAAGAATCAATACTATAGAACACAATGCTATTCTTTTTTTATTCAGTTTTTTCATCTGTTCCGCCTTTCTGCTTTTCGTTACTAACCTTTATTAAATCGTACATAATTAGTGCATTTGAAGCTTCCAGTGTCTTTTGAGCATATTCTTTATAATCTGATATATAATTTTCACCAGCAACAGCGTCGTTTAACCACTGACCTTCATCTTTTTGACTATTGTAATATATCTTATCTGTCAAAAAGTTTCCATTTGGGAATATAACAACATTTTCATCTATACTGAATATATCATGTCCTAATTGATATTTATTATAAAAATTAAACATATTTCCAAGTGTAGGCATTACATCATACATTCCCATTACCTTATCTATAGTATCCACATATTTTCCATCTTTTGTCCATATTATAAAAGGCACTCTTCTTAATAGTTCATAATCATAATATGAAACTGGGGTATATTCTTCATCATTTTTTGTATAGTATGAATCTGTATATGGGTCATAGTTATAAAATCTTATGTATTCTTTCTTTGATAATCTTGCATCATGATCACCATATAAAACTAATACTGTGTTTTCTAATAGTCCTGCTTCATCTAATTCTTGTACAAATTCTCCTAATGCCTCATCAGCATAGTGAACTGATTTCAAATAATTTCCTAATTTTGTGTTATCAAGGTAATTTCTAGTAACTTGTTCCCCATTAATTTCTACGGTAACGGACAAGTCATAATCACCATATTTATCTACTTCGTCAAATGGCGTATGATTAGTAAGCATTATTACTGTTCCATAGAATGGCTGACCTTTTTCATTGATTTTTTTTATTTTTTCAACTGATTGTTTAAAAAATGATTTATCTGATAATCCAAGTCCAATTACTTCATCTATATTATATGATGATTTGCTATAGAATTTGTCATATCCTAGCTGTTTATGCATAGTGTTTCTGTTCCAATAATCGCCTGTATTAGCGTGCATACTAAATGTGTAATAACCTTTTTCTTTTAATAATAGTGGTATACTTACATACTGCCTATTGAAATAATTTACGAATACTGTTCCATTACTTACTGGTAGAAGTGATGTATTTAATGTAAATTCAGAATCACTACTTGTTCCAACGCTTACTTGACTATAGAACTTCGTAAAATTTAATCCTGATTTAGCCAATTTATTTAAATTAGGTGTCAATTCTTGCCCATTGAATGACAAGCCCATAGTAAATGCCTGCATACTTTCCAAATGTACTGTAATTATATTTTTTCCTTCAAATACATTTGTATACTTATTCGTAGTTCTTTCAGAGGTATATTTTTCGTAGTAATCATTAAATGTTTTAAGAGCTTTATCACTTCCAAATAAGGTATTTATTTTAGGCTCTATGCTTTTTACTATATCATTTAATTGATATGTATATAATCCAAACCTACTCACTAAATATTCTCTGTTCCATTGATTGTAAAATCTACTTAGGTCTGTTCCAGTTAATGTAGATGCGAATACAAGTAGTAATACGCCAGCAAGTCCTATTGAATTTATAAAATTAAATTTACTTCTAACAACTATTTCATCTTTCGGTTTAGTTTTAGAAATATACCAATAACTTATAAATAATACTATTGGCTGCCATAAATATATAAAATCTTTTGCATTCATAACATTTTTCGTTACTGCATCACCTACGTCTACAACAAATACAGATGTAGCTAAAAGTGAGATAGATGCAAATGATGTATAAAATGTATAATACATGGAATTAATTACACACAGTACCATAAATATAATTGATGTTGCCATTAAATATATTTTTTTGCTTACACTTTTTTTCATCAAAAACGCTATTGATCCAACGGCTAGCACAATAACAAAGTCTTGTATTAATGGTCTAATATCCAATCCATTGTTAACTGTAAGTATTCTTAATAACAATGCATTTAATACATTTGTTACAACATATATATTATAAAATTTATTATCCAAAATGAATTTTTTCTCGTTAATTAGAACTTTTTTTAATGTTTTTTTTATTTTATCAAATATTTTTTTCATTAACACACCTCAATATACTAGATAATTATAACACTTTTTATATCATTTTTCAAATAATAAAAATACTCCATTATTGGAGTATTAGTATTTTTTGGCAATTTAATTTCTGCCAGAGCCCATATTAAATACATATAATACTAAATATGTATTCAATATTATAGTAACCTAATTGTTGCATTAAATACGTTATTTCGTATCATCACTTATTACATTAAGTGACATTCCTAATACAAAAATATATGATAGTAAATAAAACCATAACATAAGTATTATAATATTTGTTAAGCTTCCATATACTAAGTCATATTTACTAAAGTGTAAAACATAATATGAGAAAATTCTAGAACTTATTATCCAACCAAATGTTGTAAATAATGCTCCATTTGTAACTGTTTTACTTTTTATTTTTTTGTCTGGACTTATTACATAAATTAATTTTAAATTAAAATATATTACAAAAATTGATATCGGAACAGCACATATGTTAAATACTAAAGTTATTTTGTCAATAATTCCACCAAGTATTTTTACGTTTTCTAATAGTGTTAGTATTTTTGAGCCAAATGCTGGAATTACTATTACAAAGATAAGCAAGAATACTAACGAAAAGGTTAAGAATATAGCCTTTATTCTTCTCCTTAGCCATGGCGTTGGATCAGTTTTATAAATTGTATTAGATGCATTTATAACTGAAAAGGCTCCATTTGATGCTAAAACAAATGTTGATATTAAGAAGACAATTATGTTTCTGTCAATATTATTATAATCTAATATATTTACTAACGAACTCATTATTCCTACTGGTAAAATACTTTCGAAAAAACTGAGTATACTTTCGGATGACAGTGATAAACTTGTGCCAATTATAATTATTATTGCAAATATTGGAATGATTGATAATACAAAGAAAAAGGCCAATTGTCCTGGTAAAATACGCATTTCTGGTTTTTTGACAATTGCCCATATATCTAAAATGAATTTTTTTAATTTTTCTCTCATTTTATTGCTCTAAATTTTCCTTATTTTTTCTCATATCTAATGTTGCTTCATTAATAGCATCATCAATAGTTTTTATATCGTCTTCTATCATGCTATAACCTAATGCAGCACCAAATTCGTGTGGCAATTGCTGTAATTCTTTATACAATTTTCTTATATATGCAATAACTTTTTTATCATCATATCCAACCATATACACTAAGAACTCGTTTCCATCTGTTCTTATTATATCTGTATTTTCTAATTGTGTATTTATAAGGATGTTAGCAGCCATACCGATAACGCTATCTCCTTCTTCGTATCCATAATTATCATTTATATATTTGATATTGTTTAAGTCTATAACTACAATTGCTTGTGGATAAACCTTATTATCATTCCATTCACTCATATGACTATTCAAGTAATTTCTATTTTTTAGTGATGTAAGCATATCTATAAATCTAATTTTTTCTTCTCTTCTGTTTTGCTTGTTTTGTTTACCAATTTTTAATATTCTAGAAATAATTACAAGTAAAACTATCATTAAAATTAGAGCATACCCTAAATATTTCTTTTCACTGTTCTTGAATGAAGATTTTTCTTTTACTAAGTTAAGAAATCCCTCTTTTCTGTAATTACTATCTGTGAATGACAAGTAATAGTCAAATATTTCTGAAAATAATTCATTTTCATCTGAATTGCTTATTAAAAATTTGTATCCATTACTTATAGTATTCCTATATATAACGCTATAGTCTTTTAAGACTGTATCCCTATAATATTCATATGTAGCCTCATCTATTACTATTATTGAATTTCCATTTCTTGATTCAAGCAATGACTTTAATGTATTATGTTCTTTTAATGTTGCCTCTGAATTATTTAATATATAGTCCCTTATTATTGTATCCTTTATAACTGAAACTTCTTTACCTTTTAATGATTTTAGGCTATTAACTATTAAATCATTATTAGTATTTGTTAATATTACAAAGTTTATGTCATCTATATTTAGAGATTTAATATTCTTTTCATTTTCTGTTTCATAATAACCAAATGCAATATCTATTTCTTTGTTTTCTATTGCATTTTTTAATTCATTAACACTCTTATATGCTTTATATTCAAAATCAGTACCTGTTAGTTTAGAAAATTGTTTTAGATATTCTCCAACTATACCATACAATGTACCATTTATAATTCCTTCATATGGCAAATTTTCAATATATCCATATGTATAAGTTTTTGCATTTAATGTATTTGATTTTTGCTGATCAATATTTTTTTCACTATAGTATAACTCTAATAATGCATCATTATAAAGCTTGTCTTTGTTTTCAGTGGACCATTTTTCATAATATTTTTTTATTATGGAATTTAGTTTTTTATTTTTAGAACTTAATTTTATAATGTAATATTGTTGCATTTCGGTTATATTCTTAACTATATATGAATCACTTAGTTGTAATATTGATTTTAAATATACTGAATGTGGCAATATCATATATTTAATATTATTATTTTTGTATGCTTCTATTAATGTAGAAATGGTATCATAAGATTTGTACGTTGCCCCTAGGTCAGTATAGTACTTTGATAACTCTAAATCATTTTTTAGAACTCCAATTATATCTGTTTGTTGTAACATTTTAATTTCTTTGTTTTCTTTAGATATCAAAACATAGTTTGTTGAATCAAGTAGAATATAATTATCTTTGGGTAACTCTGTAACATTACTAAAATAATACTCCTGAGTTATTTCTGAATTTATCTCGTAAGGCACTTTATTAAATTCTAGTCCCGTATTTTTTTCTAAAGCGCTTAAATATTCAAATATAACTCCTTCTCCTGAAAGTGTATACATTGGAATATCATATGTAATTCCAAAATCTATAATTTGATTTTTGTTATCCTCAATCCATCTCTTTTCTAGGATTGTAAGTGATGTTTTTTTGTCTTCCTTAAATAATAAAATCAGTAATGCAGATGCAATCACGATAATGGCTAGTACTATTCCTATAATTATTCCATATTTTGATTTATTCTTTTTTTTCATAACGCACCTCTTATTTATTGTTTGTCCATACTAAATTAGTACGTCCCGCTTTTAAATAGCCAAAAACTGAATAATTTTTATTTATTATTATTACTTCAATGTCGTAAAATGCTTTAATATTTTCTGGAAATTTTTCCTTAAATGAATCATATATTTTTTTTGAGTCTTCAAGTGTAACTTCTTCTTTTACATTTATAGTTATCTTTAATATTTTGCCATTTAATGTAACCTTTGAAGAATCAGTTTTTTCAGTAGCCGCTATTGCTTGTGTAATATTTGTTTTTAATTCATCAGTTATTGGAACATTTTCTATCCCATCAAGCCTGTTGCCATATACATCACCTGATGTTTTTGGCAAGAACACTCCCATTACTATCAATGCACCAGCTATTATTAATACTAATACTGATATTAGTGAAAGTGTTATAATTTTTAAAACTTTCATTTTTTTCAATTGAACCACTCCAATATAAGAATTATACTACAAAAAATTTTATTTATCAATTGCATAAAACTTTACAGTTATTATACGACAAAAATACATAATTATTTTTTTATATGTAAAGTAAAAATAGAACTTAAATTATAAGTTCTATTCTTCTATAGCTACTTCAAATGCTGTATTTCTTGTTCTACCATTTCCACTTCCTCCGACAACATAAACCTCTGATTGTAGGTAAATTACCGGTCTAACTGAGTGTTCTTCATCAGTGGTTGATGTAATACCATTTGATAGCCATAATTTGTTTTCTCCATTTGGTGTCATTGTCCAACTAATGTCTTTATCTTCTAATAACAAATCATTTCCACTAAACATTTCTCCCACTGATAATATGCCAATTCTATCTGTTGTGCTACCATATAAATCAGATGATATTTTAATATTAGTATATGCATCTCCATTTTTCAATATACCACCATAAAAGGTACCCGTAGCTAAATATGAATCAATGTTTGGCAATGCACCTTTCAATATGTTGTAATATACGTTTTTTAGGTAGTTTCTTATTGTATTGTCATTGTCTTGGTAAGTATCATTTGTGCCAAATACCATCTTTGTATCTTTTCCGTATAGTACAAGTTTAGTATAGTTATCAGTTGTTTCTGCTATTCTCCATATTTTTCCAGCAAATTTAACAAATTCTCCAGTATATCTGCCAACCAAGTATTCGTTTGAATCTATTCCTTCATCACCTTTTAATACATAAGGATTATTTTCTGAACCATCTGTTCCTGATATAACCATTACCTTTGATTCAAGGTTTATGACTGGTCTAACTTGATAAAATTCTCCAGAATTTACAGTTTTTAATTTTCCTGTTTCGTCTACTATATATACTTCTGTATCGCTGTTTTTCTTTCTAGTTATTGTCCAAAAAGGAATGCCAATGTTTAAGTAACTGCTTTCTCCACCTGCTTGTTCATATTCACTATATGTTAGTAATCCCACTTTGTCGTTTGTAGTATTATTGCATTCATTTGAATCATTTCCATAGCAGAAATCATAATTCGATATAAATTCATCTGGTTGATTCATTCCATTTAAGAATACACCTTCATTTAACCATAATCTTATAAAACTTTCCATATAATCATTGTTTAGTGCATTGAAGTAATTTACTAATCCAACTGACTCATTTAAAACAAGTTTTATTGTTCCATCATCATTTATTTTTAGTATTCTCCACATGAACCCACTATACCATACATAATTTTGCTGACTAGTATTGTTTGTGTATGTGCATATACCAGTTTCTTTGCATCCCAAATCTTGTTGTATTTTATCTGATAAATAAATTATGCCTTTTTGTGTTTTAAGGTATTCAATCAATTTTATACTCCCAAATGCAACTATGCATATTATTACTAATAAGAATATATATTTTTTGTATTTTTTTAGAACATCTACTATTGAAGATAAAACATTTCCTACTGTTTCTTTTAAGGTTTCAAATATCGATTTATCCATTTTATCACTCCTAAACTAAGATAATTATACTACATATTAATAGCATTTTCAAAATCTTTTTCATTCCATATTTCTATATTTAGCTGACGAGCTTTTGTTTCTTTACTACCAGCATTTTCACCAACTAATACAATATCTGTTTTCTTGCTTACACTTCCAGATACATTTCCACCTAAAGATTCAATAATTTCAGCAATTTCTTCCCTTGGTTTTGATAGTGTTCCAGTTATAACAAATGTTTTATTTTCAAAGTTAATGTTCCCTTCTGTATCATTTCCAATATACACCATATTTACATCAAATGCCTTTAATTCGTTTATTAGATTAATATTTTTGTCATTTTTAAAATATTCATATACTGATTTTGCTATTATTTCACCAACATCTTTTATATTCGTCAAATCCTCTATAGAAGCATCTATAATGTTATCTATGTTTCTATACTCTTTAGCCAATATTTTGGCTGTTTTCTTGCCTATTTGTCTAATTCCTAAGCCAAATAAAAGCCTTTCTAGAGAGTTTTTCTTGCTATTACTTATACTATCTAATAAATTATTAATACTTTTTTGACCAAATCCTTCTAACTCCATTAATTCGTCTTTGTATTTTTCAAGATCATAAAAATCAGAAATACTTTTTAAATAACCCATATTATAAAAATCTTCTATTATTCTATCTCCAAATCCTTCTATATTCATAGCGTCTCTACTTGTATAGTGAATCAATCCCTCTATATGTTTTGCATCACAAATTGGATTCAAGCAATAATATGCCGCTTCATTGTCCTTGCGTACTAAGGTACTGCCACATATTGGACAATTTTTTGTCATTTCAAATTTTTTTTCAGTTCCTGTACGTCTTTCTTTAATAACTTTAACTACTTCTGGAATTACATCTCCAGCTTTTTTTATTGCGACCGTATCCCCTATTCTTATATCTCTTTCAAGAACATAATCTTCATTATGTAGTGTTGTCTTGGATATTGTAGATCCCATCAATATTACTGGCTCTAATATTGCATTTGGGGTAACTTGTCCAGTCCTTCCTACTGTAAAAATTATGTCTTTTAGTTTAGTAAGTGCCAATGTTGCTGGAAATTTATACGCTGTTGCCCATTTAGGATATTTTGAAGTGAACCCAACTTTTTCCTGATCGTCTAAATTATTTAATTTAATTACAATTCCATCTATTTCGTATGGCAAGGTATTTCTATTTTCTGTCCAGTACTCTATATATTCAAGCAATTCTTTTATTGAATGAACTTTTCTTATATTTTTATTTACCACAAATCCTAGCGACTTCATAAATTCTAACGCTTCATAATGAGTGTGTATTCCATATTCAAGTGGATTTGGTAAGTGATATATAAAGGATGCTAAATTTCTCGAAGAAGCTATTTTTGAGTCTAGTTGCCTTACGCTTCCTGCTGCCGCATTCCTAGGATTAGCAAATAATTCTTCCCCATTTAACTCCCTAGTAATATTTAGCTTATTAAAAGCATCTTTGCTCATATATATTTCCCCACGTACTTCAATATCTATTTTTCTGTTTAATGTAAGTGGTATATTTTTAATTGTTTTTACATTATGTGTTATATCTTCACCGGTAACACCATCACCTCTAGTTGCTCCTCTTACCAACACACCATCTTTATATATCAGTGATACCGATAACCCATCTATTTTTGGTTCACACACATATTCGTAAGATTTCAACTCTTTACTTATTCTAGAATCAAATTCTCTTATTTCATCTTCATTAAAAACATTGCTTAAACTTAACATAGGTTTTTCATGAACAACCTTTTTAAATGAATCTATGACTTCTCCGCCAACTCTTGAACTAGGGGAATCTTCTCTTTTTAATTCTGGATTTTTTTCTTCAATATTTGTTAGTTCTCGCATATACTTATCATATTCTTGATCCGTTATGGTTGGTCTATCTAACACATAATACTCATAATTTGCTTTTTTTAGTATTTCAATTAATTCGTTATATCTATCTTTCATCATATCACCCATACTATTTACATTATACCATAATCACTATAATGTATAAGTAAAAAGAGATAATTTAAAGTAAAAAAATAGAACCTAAAGTTCTATTTTTATTTGTTCCATAAGTTTTTTGGATATTCTCCATTTTCTATTAATTGATTAATTTCATCAACAAGTTTTTGTTTGTCTTCTCTGTATGTTATTCCTTGCCATTTTGCAGTTGTGCTAAGTAGTTCAACTTTTATACTATTCTCTGCTAATTGTCTTGCTACTACATCTGCTATTAAGTATTCACATTTATCTATAGTTGCTTTATGTAATCTTAGATAATCATATAGGCTTGTTTCTATGTAATCTATTATTTTCCTTGGGAATCCAAACATATTCATTGATACACTTGTATCCCCTGTTATTGTAAATGGTTCACTATTTTCAAGTGGTGTTGCAGTTATTATACCATCTTTATCTTCAACACAGCTTTCTATTAATCTAGTTAAATACCCATTTTCACTATAACATACTCCACGTTTAACAGAACCATTTTCTGTTAAGGTGTTCTTAACTTTATATCCAACTAATCCATAAGTATCTTTTAGATTTTTATCTAAAAATTTACTTATAACAAAATATGCATCTCTTCCATAAAAATCATCTGCATTTATAATAGCAAATGGCTCATTTACTACGCCTTTGCAACATAAAATGGCATGTGCCGTTCCAAGAGGTTTTACTCTATCACTAGGTATTTCTATGTCAGATGGAATATTCGTGTTTTCCTGGAATACATATTCAACTTTTATCTTTTTTTCTATTCTATTACCAACAGTTTTTTTAAATAATTCTTCATTTTCTCTCTTTATTATAAAGACAACTTTATTAAATCCTGCTTTAATAGCATCATATATAGAATAATCTATTATAAACTCTCCAGTTGGACCTACTGGTTCAACTTGTTTTAAACCTCCAAATCTGCTTCCCATACCAGCAGCCATTATAACTAACGTTTTATACATTTATTTCTACCTTCCTTATACTTTTATGATTTTTCATTACTTTAATTATACCATATGGTTTCGCAAATGCAACTGTTAATATTCCACGTTCATCCGCTATTACAATTCCTTTTTTATACTTATCATGAAAAACGTGATCTCCAACAGAGATATCATTTTCCTTCATATTTTTTTCTTTTATATTTACTTCTATTTTTGGCTTACTTAAATTATCTAAATAATCTTCACCAATTTCACTAATAAATCTACTTTGAGGATTAGCACTTTCTTTACCAAAGAGCATTCTATTTCTTGCATTTACTAAATACAATTTTTTTCTTGCTCTTGTTATAGCTACATAACATAATCTTCGCTCTTCCTCTAATTCTTCATTTGACATCATTGAGTTAGCATGTGGAAATATTCCCTCTTCTAATCCTATAATAAATACTACATCAAATTCTAGTCCTTTTGCTGAGTGAACTGTCATTAATGTAACTTGATCACTGCTTTCCTTGTGTTCATTTATATCACTCACTAGTACTAAATTTTCAATAAATGATTCTAATGTTCCATCTTCCTCTTCTTCAAATCTCTTTGTTATTGATTTAAATTCCTCCAAGTTTTCCAATCTTATTTCATCCTCTATTAGTTTTGGATCATATTCATCTTTTATACCTGATTTTTCTAATACCAATTCTACTAATTCAGTTAAACTAAGATTTTTTGAAGCTTCTTTAAATTCTAATATAAGTTTTTTAAATTCCAATTCTTTTGAAGATGATATTACTTCAAACATACTTTTGTTTTCAACAAGTGCTTTTTCTTCTAAAGATTCTATTGTTTTAGCACCTATTTTTCTTTTTGGAACATTTATTATTCTTCTTAAACTAATATCATCCTTTTCGTTGTAGATTAATTTTAAATAGCAAATTAAATCTTTTATTTCTTTTCTATTATAGAAGTAAACACTACCAACTATTTTATATGGTATAACGCTTTTCATTAAACTCTCTTCAATTGTTCTTGATTGTGCATTTGTTCTATATAAAACAGCCATTTCTTGATATGGTATTCCTTCTTGATTTAGTTCTTTTATTTGGTCTATTACAAAATCTGCTTCGCTTTTTTCATCGCTGGCCCTATAGTATTTAACCGGATCTCCCTCGTCATTTAATGACCAAAGATTTTTTTCTTTTCTAAGAACATTATTCTTTATTACATTATTTGCAGCATTTAATATGTTTTTTGTACTTCTATAATTTTGCTCTAAAAGTATTGTCTTGCAATCTTTATAATCTTTTTCAAAATTCATTATATTTCTATAATCTGCATTTCTAAACGAATATATACTTTGATCAATATCACCAACTACGCATATATTTCTATAACGAGCACTTATCATTTTCGAAAGAATATATTGTACTGTATTGGTATCTTGGTATTCATCTATAAAAACATATTTAAATTTTTCCTGATAACTTCTTAATACTTCTGGGTATTTTTCAAAAAGTTTTATTGGCAATGTCAACAAGTCATCAAAATCTATACAATTATTTGATTTCAGTATTTTTTGATATTTTACATATATTTCCTGGACTACTTTTTCAAAATCCATGTGTGCATACTTTTCATATCCTATTTCATCTATCATTTCATTTTTGGCACTGCTTATTTTACTCTTGATGACTCTAGGATTATAAAATTTAGGATCCAAATCCATTTCTTTTACTATTTTTTTTATAACTGAAAGCGAATCGTCACTATCCATTATTGTGAAATTTTTGCCATATCCTAATTTATCATAATGTTCTTTTAAAATTCTTAATCCAAATGAGTGAAATGTAGATATCCATATATTATATACTTCATATCCTATTCTTTTTTGAATTCTTTCCTTCATTTCCTTACTAGCTTTATTTGTAAATGTTATAGCCAATATTTCATCTGCCTTGGCCAATCCTTTATCTAATAAATAACATACTTTTTCAGTTAGAACCCTTGTTTTTCCACTTCCTGCTCCAGCAAGTATAAGTAGTGGACCGTTAGTATATTCCAAAGCTTCTTTTTGTTTATCGTTTAAATTCATATGCTTCTCCTTATGTCAAAAATAGTTAGATTATACATCTAGCTATTTGATATTTTGTATAATTCTAAAGCTCTTTTAAATTCATCTTCTGAGTCTAGTGGGATTATTACTTTTTTACCATCTTGAATCTTTGACTTCCTTATGCAAAAATCATCATTTTTATTTTCATTAGACAAATACAAATATTCATTTTCATTATCCCTTATATCACCTATAACCAAATAATTTATACCGTCCTCTAGTGTAACTGTCTCTACTTCTAATTCAATCATTATATTGATTTACCTCCATGGATATCATTTTCATTTAAATTATTTAATGAAACTATATATTTTTTCATTTTATCTTCATATATTTTTTTATCAATATTACCTTTATCATCTACGAAGTTGTTTTTAATAAGATAATCATCAAAATTACTATAATTTTTAAAACGTGAATTATCTGGTACAGCATGGCTTAAATCTCTTATTATGTTATCCATATTTGATTGTCTATTAAATCTGATATCACTGTAATATCCATACAATGCTACGTCATATAAATCCTCTGAATAACTTTTAATTGTATCTTTTGCTATTCCCTCTGTATCATACCAAAAGTTTTCTCTATCATTGGTTCTATGTGTATTATTTTTCATTATATCCGAAGCGGTTTTGTTCTCTTCTGATACTATTGATTGCATTTGTATGCTTTGAAACATACCCTCCGCGCCTTTTATAAGTCCAAATGTACTCATAAAACCTAATATTGCTGATAATACTACTCGTTTTGATACAATAGTTTTCTTTTGCGTTCTCTCAATTTTACTACCGTTGGTACTTTTTTGAATTGCTGTATAAATTTTATCATTATTAACATTATTCATTTTGTTCAACTCCCTATGATTGTATTATATCAATTTTTTAAATACAAGTAAATATTTCACACCATTATTTACAGTTTGAATATAATACAAGTGAAAAAGGAGGATTTATGAAAAAGATTATCATATCTATTATATTAATTTTAATGCTATGTATATGTTTTATAATACTTGCTAATACTGATAAATCTAATAAAAATTTAAATAAGATAAAAGTTGCTGAGGTTACACATTCAATTTTTTATGCTCCCCAATATCTAGCAATAGAAAAGGGATATTTCAAAGATGAAGGAATCGATATTGAATTAATATTAACACCAGGTGTGAATTGAATAAATAGATGCATTACAAATGGAAATTGTAAATTATTTCTATATTTTTGTTAACATCAATATAAACTTTGTCTATCAGTATGTTTAATAGGTTTCTATTAATTTTTATTAATTCTTTAAAATTGTATTTTTTATTTATTTTAGATTTTTTATTTATAGTCTTTAATTTTTTTTCTTCAAATTCAATTAGAGATAAACACTTGTTTTTCGTTATTTTTCCAGAAAAATAGTTATCGTATATTTCTTTAATTTTGATTTTTTGCTCTATTTGTTCGTCTGTTACACTGTGCGATTTTCTTTTTAAACTATTCATTTTTTCTAAAACAACTTCATAATTTATTTTTTCTAATATTCTATTTACATTATTGATTACTATATTTTCTACATAATCGTATCTAATATAATGGTTTTTACAAATTTTTTTGCTTGGCGATTTTGTATAATTATTGCAATTTAAAATATATTTTACATTACTTGATCTACAATCACACTTCACACTCAATAAATTTCCACATTCTTTACAAAAAATTAATCCTTCTAATAATAATTTTTCCCTTTGTAGTATGGTTTTTCTTTTAACAATATTTTTTTTGTTCACCAATTCAAATTGGTATTCTGGAATTATTGGTTCATGTGCATTTTTAGTAATAATCCAATTACTCTTGTCCAAAATTATTCGCTTTTTTGACTTATAATTTAACTTTGCTTGTTTGCATTGAACCAATTCTCCTATATACACTCTATTCTTTAGTATGTTGTGTATTGTACTTGGTGACCAAACTCCATTTAATTTTCTATATTTATAGACACTTGGTGGGTCTATATTTTCATCATTTAATATTTTGCAAATTTCATTTACGCTTTTATTATTAGATGCTAAATCAAATATCTTCTTTACAATACTAGAAGCGTATGGATCTATCATAAGTTTGTGCTTATTTTGGGGATTTTTTACGTAACCATAAGATGCACTACTGCCCAAAAACAGTCCTTGTTCTTTTTTGTTTCTTAATATGGATCTTATTTTTTTTGAAGTGTCCTTACTTTGCATATCATTAAATAACGCCTTAAATGGTGCTATGTCATTATTTACATTATCTAAAAATGTATCAATATTGTCCAATACTGAAATGTATCTAACTTTCTTTATTGGAAAATATTGTTCTAAATAATAGCCACTTTTTATATAATCTCTCCCTAATCTAGATAAATCTTTTGTAATTACAGTATTAATTTTACCAATTTCGATATCATTTAACATTTTTTTGAAACTTGGTCTGTCAAATGTTGTTCCACTAAATCCATCATCTATGTATTCATCAATATATGTAAATCCATTTTGAGTAATATATGTATTCAATAAGTTTCTTTGATTTTGAACACTTTCACTTTCAGAAAAATTATTTTTATTTTCATCTTCTTTTGATAGTCTTATGTATATTCCAACTTTGAAATATGTATTATTCATATATATCACAATACATTTCAATATAATTTGAAATAATTTCTTCTAGTGTTTTATCATTATTAAACGTTTCTTTTATCATACAATCACCCAATTAATTATATGAAAAAAGTAACTAATAATTAGTTACTTTATAAGTCCAAGCGATTCATAATAACTTATTGTATCATTTTTAGATTTAATTCCTTCAATATAATCTATAACTGTCTTATTTTCTACAATAAGAGTTAATGGTGTTCCCCAATCCTTAGTATTTTTAAAGAAATCTAAAGATTCATTAAATGCGTCATAATTTGCCTGATTTAAGTTGTCTATATCTATATAATTTATTGTTATGTTTTTTTCCACCGCAATTACATTAAGAGTTTCTTTATATTCAGAACAATAACCGCATGTTGTTTGTCCAATAACAATTATGTTCTTTTTTAAATTATTTAATACCGCAGTGTAATCATTATAATTTAAAATGTTTAAATTTGGATAATTTTCTTTATTAGATTCGATTATAATTTCTTCTTCATTTATTTCAATTTCTTCGTATTCTGTATCTTTATCAATTAATCCATTTTGTTTGTAAAATTCAAATACACTTTTTATATCTGCGTAACCAGATAATTCTGATATTTTCTTTCCTTTTTTGACAACTACAGTATATGGCGTACTGAAAGTATTGTAATCCTTTCCTAATTTTGCTAGCAATTCATCAAATCCAGAAACTATATCTGTATCAATATATTCATATTCAACACCATATTTGGTTTTTAATGCTTCCAAAATAGGCTTATATTTTACACACCAAGTACATCCTTTTCTTCCAAAGTAAAGTACCTTTTCTTCTTTTGAATTTATAAGTTCTTCCCAATCATTAGACTTTTTGTCTCCCCTTATATCTTTGTATACCGAGTAGAATATCCCAATTGACATTAACACTAAAACCATTACAACAATAGTTATTATAACAGGTATAATATTATTTTTTTTCATATTTCACCTAACAACTTTCATCACATAAATCTGCTAAAACTTTATGTATTCCCTTTAAGTATATTTCTTTTAATTCTGAAGTTTGTTCATCTGTTAATTTAATATATGGATCTTTTTGAGATTCCAAAGTTGATGTATGTAATGATGTAACCTTTCCATTTCTAACAAAAATAACCGTCGGAGCGTAAATTCTCTTTATTGACTCATCGTTTAACCCTTTATACACATCTGCCTTATCACCTAGTGTTTCTAATATTTTATAATATCCAATTGTCCCTTCCTTTTCGGTAACTACATTTGAATTTTCATCTAATTTTTTTATATTTCTAATGTCTTTGACATTTAAATAATATATTTTTTCTAGAGAAGTTTCTGACATTGCATCTAATAGTACTGGAATAGCATTTCTACACCATGGGCATTCTGGAAATCCTAAATAAATAACCGCTGTGCCACTTTTTATCAAGTTTACTATTTCATCTTCAGTTGAATAAACTATATTATTTTTTTCAATTATATCTACATTTGGGTATGCTTTACTGTTTGAATTATTGATTTTATCATTTAAAGACTCATATTCTTCTTTAAACTTTTCATTGTCAGTTATTTCATTATTACTAGTTTTATTAATAATTTCATAAACAGAAAACATTCCTACTAAAGTTAATATAATTGCAAGTATTATTTGTATAGGCTTTTTCATATCATTTACCTCCAACATAAACAAATTTATTATAACACGTATATTATATTTCTGTATACATTTTATTTATTCACAGGTGCGGATAAAGTTGCAGCAGCAGTATTATCTGGGGATGTTCAAATAGGTTTTTGTGGCCCAGAAACAACAATATATGTTGTTAGTATTTGGGAATTAAAAAAAGCTATTCCTAGCTTAATTTAGTACCACACATAAAACAGATTGGAGAATCAGATTTTATTTTTGTATGACAATTTGGACATTCAATAAATTCACTGCTTTTTTCTTGATTATCATATGTATTTTGCATCATTGGTTGTTGATCATATGTATTTTGCATCATTGGTTGTTGATCATATGCGTTTTGTGTCATTGGTTGTTGATCATATGTGTTTTGTGTCATTGGTTGTTGATCATATGTATTTTGCATCATTGGTTGTTGATCATATGTGTTTTGTGTCATTGGCTGTTGATCATATGTGTTTTGTGTCATTGGCTGTTGATCATATGTGTTTTGTGTCATTGGTTGTTGATCATATGTGTTTTGCATCATTGGTTGTTGATCATATGTGTTTTGCATCATTGGTTGTTGATCATATGTATTTTGTGTCATTGGTTGTTGATCATATGTGTTTTGCATCATTGGCTGTTGATCATATGTGTTTTGCATCATTGGTTGTTGATCATATGTGTTTTGCATCATTGGTTGTTGATTAAATAAGTCTTGATTCATCTGTGATTCTTCAGGTTTCATCATGTCTGAAATTTTTTCTAAATCATTATCTTGTTGATTTTCAAATGTATATTCGCCATTACTAGATGTTTGTTTTTCTGATTCACCTGTCTTTTGTTTTGAAAATGCTAATATAGGTAAGCAAATTACTGGAAAAAATAAAGTTGCTATAGCGAATCCATTACTCTTTCCACATACTTTAGAAATTCCAACATACATTTTGTAAGTTATATATATATTTACTATTGGAATCAAAAGTAAAATTATATTCCATGCTGGCATATTAGCAATTTGAAGCATAACAATTGTATTATAAATAGGTATAAATATAGCCCATCCAGGTTTGCCCGCTTTCTTAAATATTTTAATCATTGATATAATCATTAAAATACCTATTATTAAACTTACAACTCCTATAATAACCCCTATAGTACCAAATGTGCTCGCGCTTGATGCTGTATCAACTAAACTCCCATCGTATCCATAATAATCATATGTATCCATTTTTTCCTCCTACTTTAAATATCTTACTGCTATCGTAACATATTATATTTAAAGTATATAATACATAGTAAAAAAAGTAAATGAGTTTATTAAATGAAATAATTTATTTTTATTTTTTCATTGTTAGTTAACAATAAATATATTGCTAACTTTTTTTTATTATTATTTACCTTTTTTATAATAATTTTATTGAGTAGAGTTCTTTTATTTTTTCCAAGTATCTTTGATAGAATAATATCTAAATCTTTTTCTTTTATTAATGGGCTATCACAATACTTTTTACCACGTTTATATAATTTACAAGTTAATATATTTTTCCCACTGTGTGTATAAGTTGTTTTGTGTTCATAACAATATATCTTATTTGAATAGATTAGTTTTTCATGTTTTTTACTATTTTTTAAATTTATTAATTTATTAACTTCATTCCAAGTATTTGCATCAATTATTGGCTCTATGTGATTTAAATCCTCATATACTTTCCATTCGTTATTACTTATATTTATTCTTTTCTTTAGTTTATAGTCAATTTTTCTTGTTTTATTTCCACAATAATATCCCTTGTATTTGGGGTTTGTTAGTATTCTTTTTAAAGTGCATGCATTAAATTCTTTATTGTTTCTGTCCATTATTCCAATTAGTTTTAATTGTCTACTTAATTCATTGAAATTATATCTTTTTTCTAAATATAACCCATATATTTTTCTTACCTTAAGTGATTCGTCAGCATCAATTATTAATTTCCCATTAATTTTTTTATATCCATAAAGATTATTTCCACCCAAAATAGTTCCTCTATCTAATGCCTTTTTCAAACCAAATCTTACATTTTCTGATAACTTTCTAACTTCATCTTGTGCTATACTAGACATTATGGCAAGTCTTAAATCACTGTCTGGCAGAAATGTATTTATATTATCATTTAAAAATAAAACTCCAACATTATTACTTAACAATTGCTGTGTATAATATATACTATCAAGTGTATTTCTAGCAAATCTCGGAACATTTTTTGTTATTATCAAATCAAATTTATTGTTTTTAGAATCTCTAATCATCCTATTAAAATTTTCTCGTTTTAATGTACTTGTTCCACTTATACCTTCATCTATATATTTTCCACAGTATTTCCAATTTTTATTATTGTTTATGTATTCTGTAAAAAATTCAACTTGATTTTCTAAAGAGCTTATTTGAGTATCATAGTCAGTTGAAACTCTTGCATAAAACACTACTCTTAAATCCATATTATTGATACTTTTACCATTTAATATTTCATTCCTAATTTTATAAATATCCATATTTCATCACAGTTAATCTTATTATTTTATTTCCAAAATATTAACAACATATGTATATAATGGTGGAGAAAAAGATTACCTACTAACTTTCGCTGGACTTACAAATAAAGATGGCTCATTTTTAGTATCAAGAAATAAAATTGAAAATTTCAAACTTGAAGATTTGATTGGCAAAAATGTTATTGGTGGTAGACAAGGTGGAATGCCAGAAATGACATTTGAAATGGCGCTTAGAAATAATGGTATTAATCCAAAAACAGATTTATATATAGATACTTCAATAGCATTTGCTGCTATGCAAGGCGCATTTATTGGAGGAACTGGCGACTTTGTAACATTATTTGAGCCTAATGCATCACAAGTTGAAAATTCTGGATTTGGTTATGTAGTAGCATCTGTTGGAGAACTAGGAGGAAATGTTCCTTATACAGCATATAATGCAAAAAAAAGCTTTATAGAAAATAATAAGGAAATAATAAAAGGTTTTAAAAACGCTATTAACAAAGCATTGAAGTATGTAAATAACAATTCATCAGAAGATATCGCGAATTCTATTATAGGTTATTTCCCAGATACTTCAAAAAAAGATTTAATATCTGCAATAGAAAGATATAAAAGTATAGGTGCTTGGAAGGAAAATATATCTATAACTGAAGAAGATTATTCTAGGTTGGAGAATATAATGATTTCATCAGGAGAGCTAGAAGAAGATAAACGTGTTTCATATGATAAATTGTTCATAACTGATTAATATGAGTATATTATCAATTAAAAACTTATGTAAAAATTATCATACAAAATCCGATGAAATAGAAGCCGTAAAGGATTTTAATATAGAAATTAATGAGGGAGAAATAATAGCAATAGTTGGTCCTTCCGGATGTGGGAAGTCAACTATTCTTTCAACTCTATGTGGACTTGAAAATAAAACAAGTGGTGAAATTGTTTTTTCAAAACCAGATTTCAAGGTGGGTTATATGTTACAAAGGGATTCACTATTTCCATGGTTAGATGTTACAGATAACTGTCTATTAGGAATTAAGGTAAATGGCAAAGTAAAAGATTCAGATAAGGACAATGTTAATAATTTGTTAAAAACATATGGATTAGATGATTTTGCACATAAATATCCATCTGAATTATCTGGTGGTATGAAACAAAGAGTTGCTTGAACAATATTAAGACACAAAAAAAGAATTAGTGTGAACTAATTCTATTCTACAAATGATTCTGGTGGTTCATTTAATGTACCCCAATAATAATTATATTGGTATTTTTGAGGCCTATTTGGCATTACATCGTTTATCGGAATCATAGTATAGTCTTTTAATATTACGTATTCATATGTAAATGTTAATACATCATCGTAGTATTTACTTAATAAATCGATTTTCATTGTGGCGGTATATGTTCCTTTATAATTTTCACCATAATATTTAATTACTTCATAAAATCCTTTATCTGTTTTTAATATTCTTTCATTATATATTCGTATTAGCTTTTCGCCCTCATAATTTCCAGATATTTTATCAATTTTATAATCGACGCCAGCTCCATAAGTATAAAGAGTGTTATCTTTTATATAAAAGTAGTTTGATATAAAATCATAATCAAGTTTTTGTTTCTGATATATCATAGAAAGTGATTCACCATACATTTTTCCTAGTTTATATGTGGCATTTTCGAACAATGAATAATCATATGGGCCTACATTATCTATATTATCATCTCTTAATTCATAAGCTGTATCTGTGTAATCAACAAATGATATATCTGCTCCTAGTGATGGACGAATGTTCATTACCTTTATATCAGATGGAATATCATATACTTTTTTGTAACTTAATTCACCAGATTTTAACTTTTGTGGATCAAAAATATATATTGAATTATTACTTATAAATGCATATTCAACAAATGAAGTATCTTCATTTAAAATCTCTCCACCTACAAATTTCTTGTATCCAGCTTCTTCTAATGTTTTTTTATTATTTTTTAATACTGCTTCTAGCAAACTCTTAGGTTCAGAACCATCTTTATTACTTTGCACATCATCATTATTTTTAGGTGTTATATTACTATTTTTATTTACTATTATTATCACAGTTGTTATAGCAATGATTAATAATAATATAATCCCACCTATTAAGTAAAATAGCTTTTTATTTTTCATATATCGCATCACCTATTTTTCAATATAACCGCTAACTTGTTGTGTATACATGTCATCTGTTATAGCTTTATATCGCTTTCCATCATAATCATCAGTGAAACCATTGTATGCTTTATAAATCTCATTTGTTTCAGTATCATAAACTCTTTCATATCCAAGTGTTGCATCACTTTGTTTTTGACTCATTATGTCATAACTGGCACTTCTTTTTTCCCAAGAATCCATAATTCCTTCAGATATTTGATTACCTATACTTCTAATATTTTGAAAGCTTTGCATTACTGCATCTTGTTGACTATTATATCCATTTAAGAAAGCATCTGTAAATTCTAAAGAAGCCGATATAGTATTTAAAGTTTCTTGCCAATTAATAAGTTCGTCTTTTGGTGCCGTGATAAAAATTGCATCATATACATTTAAGTATTGTATATCTATTTGTTTACCAGAAATAATGTTTTCATAAACATAATAAGAACCAACATCGTATACATACGCTGTAAATATTCCTTCTGCATCATTTCCATTTTGGTCTTTGAATGTTGCTCTTAATACATCTCCACCTAATTCCCCTTTTCCAAAGTTTTCAACAACTGTGAAATTCGATAATGTTGGAAATGTAAATGCAGCTGTATTATTTAAAGTACCTAAATCATTAAATATTTTATAAAATCCTTCAGTATCCTTAGTAGATATTACACTAGTTTTTGCGAACATACTATTTGGATAATATGTTTGTTGCCATTTTTTCGCATCTTCTGATTTATTATATCCTTCAGTTTTTAAATTGATGAAAAATTGATAAGTTGGATTTTGTGGATCATACGCTTTAATTGTATAGTGAATATAATCTCCTAGTGTATCAACTTTCCATCCCTCTGGTATTTTCAATTTAATTAAACCATTACTAAATTCAGTATATTTGATTGTTTTAGTTTCTATTTCTCTTATTTTTACTTTAGCATCAGCATTATTTACTATATCCAAAACTTTACCTCCATTAAAAATTTTATAAATTACAATTCCTCCAATAGAAAACATTATCAAGCTTGCTACTACTGCAACAATTATTAATATCAGTGTCTTATTATTTTTATTTTCCAATTAAATCACTCCTCTTTCCTCTTACCAACATTATAGTAAGCAAGATTGTATACATCAACCTACTTGTCATTTAAAACATTGTTTCTTGTGACAACTTATTTTATGATAGAATATAAATATATTATAATTATTTATGGAAGGTGAATACTATGCTTTTTAAAGACGTTTTAAATAAATATCTAGATGAACTTAACTGTACTCCAAAAGAGTTATCTACAAGGTCTGGCATATCCCAATCTGTTATAAGTAGATATAGAAGTGGCGAAAGAACACCTCAAAAAAATAGTGACCAGTTGTTGAAAATTGTTGATACTATATACGATATGAGTGATAAATCCAATGAATATGAAAGAGATAAAATACTTAAATCCTTTATCGATGTTATAGATAAAGACAAAGATTTTAATTATGAAGACTTTAGTAAGAAAATAAATGAATTAATAACTGTGCTAAGTATAAATACTAGCGATATGGCAAAATATATTGTATTTGATGCATCTCATATCTCTAGGATTAGGTATGGAAAAACTAAACCATCTGATCCAATATATTTTTCAACTAAAATTTGTAATTATATAGTGTATAAATACAATAATAATGAAAGTAAATCATTAATAACAAGTATTTTAAAATGCAATCTAGAAGATATAGCTGAAGACACTAAATTTTATAATGCCCTATTTAATTATTTGACAGATAGTTGTGAAACTATAAATAATCAAGTAAAAGACTTTCTTATAAATATTGATTCATTTAATTTAAACGATTACATAAAGGCAATAAAATTTGACGAACTCAAAGTTCCTAATGTACCATTTTACATAACAAAGAATAAAAATTATTATGGTATTGAAGAAATGAAACAAGGCGAATTGGATTTTTTTAAAGGAACTGTGCTTTCAAAGTCAACAGAAGATATATTTATGTGCAGTGATATGCCTATGGAAGATATGGCTAAGGATGTAGATTTTGGGAAAAAATGGATGTTTGCAATAGCCATGTCTCTAAAAAAGGGATTACATCTAAATATCATTCACAATTTAGATAGACCATTTAACGAAATGATGCTAGGATTAGAGAGTTGGATTCCCATCTATATGACAGGTCAAGTCTCTCCATATTATCTTAAAGAGGTAAAAAATAGTGTGTATAACCACCTAAATTACGTTTCTGGTGCACTAGCATTATCTGGAGAGTGTATAAAAGGGGCTCACGATAAGGGAAAATATTATTTAACTCACAGCAACAAGGAATTACAATACTATAGACAGAAGGCAAATTTATTATTAAAAAAAGCAAATTCCCTTATGGATATATATAGACAAGAAAATAGGGATAGTTACAATTTATTTTTAACTAATGATGTTAAACTTGACTGTGATAGAAAAAGATATTTATCTTCATTACCATTATTTACTATTGATGAAAAATTACTTGTTGATATTTTAAAAGAAAATTATGTTTCTGAGGATGATATAAAAAGTATAATTAAATATAAACAAATCGAAGAAAAGAATGTTAAATCTATACTTCAAAACTACAAAATTTTCGATAATATATTCAAGATTGAAAAAGATGACTTTGAGGAGAGTGACGTTTGCCTATCTCTTGAAAATATGTTTTTTGATAAAAAAATAAAGTATACTTACAATCAATATATAAATCATTTTAATTCTACAGTTAATTATTCAAAGAAAATGAATAATTATAAATTAACTATAAATGATTATAGGACATTTAAAAATATAACAATATCAATTTTAGAAAATAACTATGTAGTTCTTTCAAAAAATTCAAGTCCTGTAATTCATTTTGTTATAAGGCATCCTAAACTTGTTGATGCAATTAAGAATTTTAATCCTATAGTAAAAGAAAATTAGAATTTATAAATTATATTAAAATATATTTTAACTAGAGGTGATTATTATTAATATAATTTATACTATAACTGAAAATTGCAATATAGAAGATGATAAATTAGAAAAAATTGTTACAAGTAAAATTTATGATATCATACTACTTAAAGAAGATGAATAGTTTAAGAGTTGGAATATATTTAAGACTTTCAAATGAAGATAAAGACAAACAATATAAAAATGATGATAGCGAATCAATTAAAAATCAAAGAAATTTACTAATCGATTACATAAATAAACATAATAATTTAACACTTGTTGATGAATACTGTGATGAAGATATTTCTGGTGCTGGAACATATAGGCCACAGTTTGAGAGATTAATTAAAGATTGTCAAAACCAAAAAATTGATGTTGTCCTGTGCAAAAGTCAATCTAGGTTTTCTAGAGATATGGAAATTGTTGAAAAATATATAAATAATAAATTTATAGAATGGAATATTAGATTTATTGGTATAAGTGACAACGCTGATACGGAAATATTAGGTAATAAAAAATCTAGGCAAATAAATGGATTAGTAAACGAATGGTACTTAGAGGATGTTTCTAACAACATCAGAAGTGCTTTTAATTCTAAAATGAAACATGGGGAATTTATTTCCCCTTTTGCACCTTTTGGTTACAAAATATCAACTAGTGATAACAATAAACTTATAATTGACCCTGTAGCAGGCCAAATAGTAAAAAAAATATTTAAACTATATTTAAGCGGTTTAGGATATACTTCTATAGCCAATTATTTAAATGATAATGATATTCCTTCTCCTTCATTATACAAATACGAAAATGGCATTAAACTTAATGTTGTTAGTAATAAACCTAGAAATAAAATAAAATGGTCTAACAACGCTATTAAGAAGATATTAACCAATGAGGTATATATAGGAAATTTAGTTCAGGGGAAAAGAACAACTGTAAGTTATAAAAATCATAAAATAGTAACTAAACCTCAAAATTTATGGATTAAATCTATAAATACTCATAAAGCACTAATAAGCGAAAAAATATTTAACAAAGTTCAAAAACTTATCAGTTCTAGAACAAGGCAATTAAAAAAGACAGGTAAATCGCATTGTTTTTCTGGAATAATTTATTGTAATGAATGTGGTTATCACATGAGAAAGAAAAATTCTTCATTGCATGAATACATTGTATGTCCAAACACAGAATGTAAAAGTAAATCTTCTATAAGATTTGATATACTTGAAGATATTATTTTAAAAGAAATTAATACTAAGATCAAAAAGTATTGTGACTATAATAAGTTAGAAAATATGATTTTAAATAAGTATAATTATTCTATTGACATGGGAATAAGACAACTCATATTAGAGCAAAAATATATAAATGAAAAAATTTTAAAAAATAAATCTAATTTAAAAAAATTATATGAGGATAAAAATAGTTCACTTGTAAGTTTGGAATTGTTTCAAGAGTTAATGAGTGAATATATAATAGAAAAAAAAATACTATCAGAAAAATTAAATTTAATATCGGATAAAATTAACAGTCAACTTAATAATAAAAATAAACAGGACGTAAAAAAAATGTTAAACAAATATGTTAAGTTAACACAGCTAGATTCACCTATTCTTCAAGAGTTTATAAAGAAAATTAAAATAGGAAAGTTAAAAAATAATTTAAGAAATATTAATATTGAATGGAATTTTTTTTGAAAGTGTCTATATTTACTTCAAGCAGTTGCTTTAATCAGAACACTTGCTATTGATCCAGATATTCTTCTATTAGATGAACCGTTCAGTGCTTTAGATTATCAAACAAGACTAGCCCTTTCAGATGATATATACAAAATAATCAGAAGTGAAAAGAAAACCGCTATTATGGTTACACATGACATAGCAGAAGCAATAAGCATGGCCGATAGAATAGTAGTTGTTACTAAAAGACCAGCTACTGTAAAGAAAATATACAATGTTAAGTTAACAGATAAAAAAAATCCAATACATAATAGAAATGCTAAGGAATTTTCCACATACTATAACATGATTTGGAAGGACCTTGATATACATGTATAGTTCTGAACATGTTGAATATTTAAAAAAAATAAAAAGGAATAATATAGTTGTAAAATTTTTTCAAATATTTATAGTTTTAACTTTATTAATAGTATGGGAGTTATTTGCAAGATTTGAAATTATAAATACATTTATATCATCTAGTCCTTCTAAGGTAATTGAAACCATTATTTCTCTGCACAATCAAGGGAATCTCTATAATCATATACTTATAACTATATACGAAACATTTCTTAGCTTCTTTATGGGTGCTGTTATAGGGTTATTAATAGCAATAGTAATGTGGTGGAATAGCACTATCGCTAAAATATTAGATCCATATTTAACTATCATAAATAGTTTACCAAAAATTGCTTTGGGACCAATATTTATAATTTGGATTGGTGCTAATACAAATTCTATAATCACGATGGCTTTATTAATTTCAGTTATAGTCACTATAGTTACTATATATAACGGCTTTATGACTGCAGATACTGATAAAATAACTTTAATGAAATCATTTAAAGCAACCAAGTGGCAAATATTTTACATGGTTATTTTTCCACAATCAAAAGAAGCGTTAATAAGTTCAATAAAACTTAATATCAGTATGTCGCTAATCGGAGTTATAATGGGTGAATTTCTAGTATCTAAAGAGGGTTTAGGATACTTAATTATGTATGGATCACAAGTATTCAATTTAAACTTGGTTATTACTGGAATTTTTCTACTTGGTGTTCTAGCATATCTATTATATTTTTTAACCTCATTAATAGAAAAAAAACTTCAAAAGTGAAGTTTTTTATTCATTTATGTTGTCTTCTTCAGGATTTTCATTACTATTTTTATTTACGTGGATTGTATAAATTTTACTAGCACCATTTTCTGCTGTTACTGTTATTGTTACTTCATTTGTATCATTTAGGATATTAGTATTGCCAGTTATAACAACCCTAGAATTAGAATCCATTGGTACCGCCTTTACCTCTAAAGAGGTTATGTCATTTTCTATATTTATTGAGTATGTTGTAATATCTTTATCAAACGTAATAGAATAATTTGATATTTCAAGTGATTTTAAATTATTGTCACTGGATACTTTTTTAGGTTTTAATGCAAAATATCCTATTAAAAGAATTGCTAATATGGTTATTACGATCCCTATTATAATTAAAGTTGAATTTTTCTTTTTATTTTCCATACAAAATGTCCTTTCGATTTTAGTATGGTTAAAAGATATTTATTAATTCAAAAAGTAGTTCAAAATGAACTACTTTTGTTCTACATAAACCGCGTTTTTATCATATGCAAGCATCATATAAAACACAAATGGTAAAAGGGATAATCCTACTCCATATGCTGGGCTTTTGTTGAATTTTTTTGCAATATTTATATTCGCCATTATATCTACTATTAAAGCCGCTGTTGACATCAAACCGACTATACCATATAGGAGTATACATATAATACTCACAATTTCAATATTGAGATTTAATATTTCAGCAATTGAATTAATCATTCCTATAATAAAGCTCATTATTCCAGTACCTGCACTTAGAAGACAAAGCAATGGTGGAAAATCACCAAGTTGATATGTCACGTAAGTATTGTAGTATGGAACTATTGAAGCCCAACCTGGTTTACTTGCTTTTTCAAATACCTTCCATTTTCCAATTATTGACAAAACTGATGCTGCTATACCTATAACTGAAAATAGTAATACAAACAGTATAGATATAAATGCTACAATCATCATAATAATTACCTCCTAAGTATATTATACTCTATTTCTAAGTTCATCTATCTTTTTATTTAGATATTTATTTAATTCAATGCATTTTTCTTTATCCATATCTGGAACACCATCTAATTTGTATTTTATGTTTAAGTTTTTATATTTTTCAACACCTATGGTTCTATATGGTAATAGTTCCACTTTCTCAATATTTTTTAGTTTCGATATGTAATCAGCTAACTCATCCATATATTCGTAGGTATCATTATAATTTGGTATTATAACTTGTCTTATCCACATTTTCTTATCTAAATCTTGGCACATTTTAAGAAATTGTTTTGTTGTTGATATATCTTGACCCGTTAATTCCCTATATTTATCTTTATCAAGTGCCTTTATATCATAAAGTATTAAGTCTACATATTTTAACAATTCTTCATAATTCTTACCAAATCCAGCTGTATCTAAACATGTATTTATTCCTAAATCTTTTAATTTCTTTACACACTCTACTAGAAAATCACTTTGTAGTATAGCTTCTCCACCAGAAAATGTCACGCCACCATCTTTTCCAAAATAGTTTTTATATTTTAATACAATATTTACTATCTCATTAGATGTAACTTCTTTTCCACCACACATGGTCCAAGTTTCAGGATTATGACAGAATTTACATCTCAAGCCACAACCCTGCATAAATACTACTACTCTTATTCCTGGACCATCTAGCAATCCAAAAGTTTCTATTGAATTGATTTTTCCAATCACTATATTGCCTCGTGGAATGTTCTACTTATTACTTCCATTTGTTGATCTTTATTTAATCTATTAAAGTTAACTGCATAACCAGATACTCTTATTGTTAAAGTTGGATACTTTCCAGGATTGTTCATAGCATCTATTAATGTTTCTCTATTTAATACGTTTACATTTAAATGATGTGCTCCTTGTTTAAAGTAACCATCTAATATCCCTACAAGATTTTTAACTCTAGCATCTTCTTCATTGCCTAATGTTGTAGGAACAATAGAGAATGTATTTGATATACCATCTTGGCATACATTACAATAAGGAATTTTAGCTACTGAATTTAATGATGCTAATGCTCCACTACAATCTCTACCATGCATTGGATTTGCACCTGGCGCAAATGGTACACCTGCTTTCCTTCCATCTGGTGTTGCTCCAGTATTTCTACCATATACTACATTTGAAGTTATTGTAAGAACTGATAAAGTTTGTTTTGCATTTCTATAAATAGAATGTTCTTTTAAATCATCTGAAAATTCTTTTACTAATTCAACTGCAATCGAATCTACGTCATCGTTATCATTTCCATATTTAGGGAAATCTCCTTCAACTTCAAAATCAATAGCGATTCCTTCTTCGTTTCTTATTGGTTTTACTTTTGCATATTTAATTGCTGATAAAGAATCAACTGCTACAGAAAGTCCTGCTACTCCAAATGCCATTAATCTATCAACATCAGTATCATGCAAAGCCATTTGACCTGCTTCATATGCATATTTATCATGCATATAATGTATTATATTCATAGCATCTACGTATGTCTTTGATACCTTTTTTAGTACTTTTGAATATGCTTCTTTTACTTTATTATAATCTAAGTATTCATCTTCTATTTTATCAATACCTTCAACTACAAGTTTTCCAGACATTTCATCATATCCACCATTGATTGAATATAATAGAGCTTTAACCAAATTACATCTTGCTCCAAAGAATTGCATTTGTTTTCCAACTTTCATTGCAGAAACGCAACAAGCAATTGCATAATCGTCTCCATATATTTCACGCATTAAATCATCGTTTTCATATTGAATAGAATCAGTTAATATTGAAATTTTTGCACAATATTCTTTAAAACTTTCTGGAAGTCTAGTTGACCATAAAATAGTCATATTTGGTTCTGGAGCAGACCCTAAATTTACTAATGTGTGTAAATATCTATAAGAGTTTTTAGTTACTAAGCTTCTTCCATCATTAGACATACCACCGATTGATTCAGTTACCCATGTTGGATCACCTGCAAATAAATCATTGTATTCTGGTGTTCTTAAATGTCTAGCTAATCTCAATTTTATTATAAATTGATCTATTAATTCTTGTGCTCCTTCTTCTGTTAAGATACCACTATTTATATCTCTTTCAATATATATATCAAGGAATGTAGAAGTTCTTCCAAGACTCATTGCAGCACCATTATTTTCTTTAATAGCTGCTAAATATCCAAAATAAAGCCATTGAACAGCTTCAGTTGCATTTGTTGCTGGTTTAGAAATATCATATCCATATTTAGAAGCCATTGATTTTATTTGTTGTAATGCTCTTATTTGCTCACTAACTTCTTCTCTTAGTTGAATACAAGACTGATCTTTTATTTCTATTTTATCTAAATCTTCTTGTTTCTTTTCAATTAAGAAATCTATACCATAAAGAGCTATTCTACGATAATCCCCGATTATTCTTCCTCTTCCATATGCATCAGGAAGTCCAGTTAATAAGTGTGCACTTCTTGCTCTTCTTATTTCTTTAGTATATGCATCAAATACACCATCATTGTGTGTTTTTCTATATTTTGTAAATATTGTTTCAATATCTTTATTTAACTTAAATCCATATGCATCTAATTCTGTTCTTACCATTCTAAAACCACCAAATGGATTTATTATTCTTTTTAATGGTTTATCTGTTTGTAATCCAACAATTACTTCATTTTCTTTATCTATATATCCTGGAAGAAAATTATCAATTCCAGAAACTATATTTTCTTCTACATCAAGTACTCCCTTTTGTAGCTCTTCTTGAATTAATTCTTCACATTTAGACCATACTTTTTTTGTTTTATCAGTTGGTGACGTTAAGAAACTTTCATCTCCAGTATATTCAGTGTAGTTTTCCATAATAAAGTTTTCAACATCAATATTATTTTTCCATTTTTCTCCCTTAAATTCCATTTTATTCCTACCTTTCTTCCTTGGTAAGTTCTTTTGTACTTACCGCGTTTAAACTCAAATCAGCTGTTATGCCTTTTTTATAGGCATAATACCCAGCGCATGCAATCATAGCAGCATTATCTGTACAATACTTTATTTTTGGAACAACTAATTCTAAATTATTCATATTACATAATTTAGCTAATTCTTCCCTCAACCCTTTATTTGCTGCTACTCCACCAGAAACTAGTATTTGATTAACCTTATATTCTTTTGCGGCTTTTATTACTTTTTTTGTGAGAACTGTTACAACTCTTTCTTGGAATGTTGCAGACAAATCAGCTTTATTTACTTCATTGCCTCGTTGTTCTTCATTATGAACTAGGTTTATAACAGCACTTTTTATTCCGCTAAAGCTAAAATCATATGAGTCATCGTCTAATGGATATGGCAAGTCATATGTAAGTTTGCCAATATGTGCTAACTCATCTACTTTTGGACCTCCCGGGTATGGAAGTCCAATAACCCTTGCTACTTTGTCATAAGCTTCACCAATTGCATCATCTTTTGTTCCACCAATTTTTTTAAAAGAATACTCATCTTCCATTAAGACAATTTCAGTATGCCCACCACTTACTACTAGAGTTATTAGTGGAAATTTAAATTCAGTTTCCAATCTATTCGCATATATATGTCCTGCTATATGATGTACTGGTATCAATGGTTTGTTGTATACAAATGCTAATGTTTTAGCAGCTTCTAATCCAACCAGCAATGATCCTATTAAACCTGGACCATATGTAACTGCAATTGCTGTTATATCATCCATTGTCATGTTAGCTTCATTAAACAACTGTTCCAAGACAATTGTTATATTTTCAACGTGACATCTACTAGCTATTTCTGGTACAACACCACCAAATTTAGTATGAACATCTATTTGAGATGATATAATTGTAGCTATTTCTACTTTACCATTTTTTATAATAGAAGCACTTGTTTCATCACAACTAGATTCTATTCCAAGTATATATACATCGTTCATTAAATCACTTACTTTCCCTAAGCATTATGTATGCATCTTCACCATTATTTTTATAATAATTTTTCCTAACAGATATCGTTTTGAAACCCAATTTTTCATATAACTTTATTGCAGGAATATTACTCTTTCTTACTTCTAATGTAGCATCAAAATTTATGTTATTTAGCACTTCGTTCATTAGAGATAAGGCTACATGTTTGTTCCTATAATCTTCTAATACAACTAAGTCTATTACCTCTGCATAATTATTCATAATATTAATATTTAAAACTGCTATTACTTTGCCATTATCTTCATAAACGTAGTATTTTGAATAAGTACTCTCTAATATTTCTTTTTTTATATAATTTGTCGATTGGATATTGTCACTATAACTACTTATTAAAATTGCTATTGCTTCTGAATCGTCCTTATTTGCTAGTCTTATCACGATTTTCTTCTGCCTCTGTTTTTTTTAAATAATTTGGGTTAACATAATGTGCATTCAAAGACTGCTTATTTTTACAATAATCAACTATTTTTAAAATATCCAAATCTGGCTCGATAACTTTAACATCTTTAAAATTACCATACCCAACATATTGTATTTTTCCACTTAAACTATCTACCTTATATTTTAATTCTTCAAGATTTATATAGCTATTTTCCAAGATACAGTTCATATTTTTATCATAAATAGCTGAATAAACGAATCCTCTTCTTGCATCTATTATCGGTACTATGTAATCAGCGTCTTTTGTAGAGAGTGCATATGCTTCTAAACTAGATATTGTAACAATTTCTTTTTTCAATGAAAAAGCGTATACTTTTGCAACTGTTACTGCAATTCTTATACCAGTAAATGAACCTGGACCATTTACTACAATAATCTTATCAACATCATTTGGCAGTAAATTATTATTTTTTAATATTTCTTCTACTTTGCACAAAAAAAGATTTGAATGTGTTTCAAGATCTTTTATTTTAACTTCACCTAATAATTTTTCATTATTTACAAGCCCAATATTAAGATCTTTAGAATGAGTGTCTAAAAATAGACTAATCATAATACTGCCTCACATAAATCTTCATATTGTTTACCGTAAGGTGTTATATATAATACTCTAACTTCATCATTAACGATTTTAATATTGATATCTAATCTTTCTTCTGGAAGCCTATCTTTTATTATGTCTGCCCATTCGATAATAACAACACCATTTTTTGTAAAATAATCCTCTATTCCAATATCTTCAGAAGCTTCTTCAAGTCTATATAAATCCATATGATATAAAGGAAGTTCTCCTTCATATTCTTTTATTATATTAAAAGTTGGAGAGGTAATATTTTCATCAATTCCAAGTGCCTTAGCTATTCCCTTAGTAAAAACAGTTTTGCCACTTCCTAAATCTCCTTGTAAGCAAATAATCATGTTTGGAAATTTCTCTGATTCAAAGTTTTCAGCTAATTCCATTGTTTCTTCTTCACTATGTGTCGTTATTTTATATTCCATTTCTATCACCAGAAATATTATAACAAATTAAAAATATAATATTCAATACTTTTTATACTATTTTACATATCAAAATCGTTATTAATTTTATCTTCTAAAATCTCTTCTATTGTATGGTACATTTCAAATAGTAATTCACTATATAAATTCATATAATCCAGATTTTCAGTTTCTTTTTTCTTTGATTCTATTAAATCTACAACTTTACAATATTCTTCCAAATAGCAATACATTTTTTCACCCCTCATAAAAGTTAACTTAAAATAAACAAGTAAATTTTATCATAAAGTTTTGCATAAAACAAGTGCTATAGGCCCATAAAATTATTAAACAGTTTATGAGAAAATATTCATGAAAGGTGTAATAATTATGGAATCTAAGTTAAATGACAATTATTATTATGATGTTATTAGAAAAAATATACGAAAATTCCGTAAAGAAAAGGGCTTTACTCAACAGCAATTGGCTGAGAAAGCTGATTTATCATCCGATTACATTTGCGAAATAGAAAGTTTAAAAAAACAAAAAAGTTTTAGTATTGCAACACTTGGTAGAATATCTGAAGCTTTAAAAGTAGAAATAACAAGATTTTTCGAAGAGCAATGATGCTCTTTTTTTATAGGATTTTTTTTGATCATGTAGAATTATATTAATAGGTGAATTATGAAAGAAACTGCTATATATATTCCAGATACAAAAATTACTAGAAAAGATATAACTATGCTAAAAATTTTTAACTTTGATAATATTTATGTATTCACATCAAAAATTAAATCAGAAAATACTGTATACATTAATAATGACGTAAATATATTAACATTATTGATAAAAAAACATATAATTAAAATTTTAATTATTTATAAAAAAAAATATATTTCTAAAAAGGAAATATATATCTTAAAAAAATGCTGTTGCAAATATAAATGTGATGTTATTTACGTTTTATAATAACTGTAAAAATAACACAAATAAAAATAAATAAAAAAAAATTAGCAACTTCCTATTTTCGCTTACACTATCGTCGGCGTTAAAGTGCTTAACTTCTGTGTTCGGTATGGACAACTTAGAATATTATCACATCTTATCATACCTTATTTTATAATGGTTTATCCACAAGTTCGAGGTGTCACAAATTAACTTTAATTATCATATTTTATTTTAGATTTTATGACACCTTTAATGACACCTGTTGATAACTATTACACTTTTTAATGAATTATATGTTATTTATTATTATATAATCTATTATTAATTATATCATATATGGAATAAAGAATTATTAAATATATAAATCCACCACCAATAATTATACACAACCATAATGGTTTATCAAAACTTATTACCGATAATGCAGGAATTATCTCATTTGGATTAGTTGGTACTATAAAAGCTAGAACGTATATTGTAATAAAACCAACAACTCCCAGTATTTGAAATATTCTTTTTAACATAAAATCAACCTTTCTGTATTACTTTTTAACATCAATTTCACTTACTACATCAGATAATTCATCACTTAAGTCGAATAGCATTTGCATTATTTGCTCATTAAGAACACCATAATATTCATAAAGTCTTGACTGTTCAGCTCTTCTACTTTCATCAAAATATTGACTTAATATAATACATAGACCTCTAACATCTTTTATATCTCTTGCTATAGAATTTAATTGATCTAATGTATCAATTTCTAAATTACCTCTATACTTTTCTTTTTTCATATAAACTCCCCATTCATTAATTATTATATCATAACTTCGATAGTTTGTCGAAGTGTAACATATCGTTTATCAATAACAAAAAAACGTTAGAAAAATCTAACGCTATAATTGTGAAATTCTTATTGTTCTTCCAAATCATTCAATAACTGCTTAGGATGTATTTCTAATTTCTTTGCTATAAGATACATTGTATTTAATGATATAGTTCTAAAAGTATTACTTTCTAAATCACTTATAAATCCATCTGATAGATTACACATATCAGCTAATTGGATTTGTGTAAGACCTTTTGCTTCACGATACTTTTTAATGTTTTTACCAACTATGAAATAAATGATATTATTATCATCAGTATTTGTCTTTTTCATCTTACACCTCTCTAATAATATTCTTTCATATTATTGGAGTTTTATACTTCGACAAATAGTCGATATTGTGGTATAATAAAATTGAAGGTATAATAAAATTGAGGTGTAAATATATGAATAAGAAATTATCATTACTATTTTTAATGATTATAATCATAACTTCTGGTTGTACTAGCAGAACGAACGGAACAAATGATGAATTAAAAATTGATAGCATAAGTGATTACTATATTAATTACTATAGTTCATTGCTAGAAAGAGAATATAGGGAATCTTATGCTGCTTATCTAGCTATCCATTCATCAGGAAACATAGAAAGCTTTAAAGCACAACATGAAGAAACTAAAAAGTTTTACGAATTTAAAGATTTAAATGAGGATGGTATTGAAGAATTTATTGTTGTCTATAATAGTCCTGATAATCATGATGATTATTTAAAATTTAAATATATAAGTATTTATGCTTTTGATAGTGAAACAAAAGAAGTATCTTTATATTTATCAGGTGAATATTGGGATAACTTGTACTACAATAAGAGCGAAGATGTATATATATCAAAATTTAATATAGATGAACAACTTAAAAATAAATCAGTTAATGTAAATGAAAATATAGATATGTTCGGTATTATGGAATTCAGTGACTATTATAAACAATATACTAGATTAGAACATTATAAGGATAGAGATATATTTATATTATATCACTTAAATAATTCTGAAATTCTAACTAGAAATGAGATGATGAATGGTAATATAGCTAGAGATGAAGGATATAAATATATTAGTGATTTAAAAGAAATTAAATTAAATTTGAATGATTTATCTGAAATATTTAACATGACTTATTCTGATAAAATGCTAGAATCAATTGATAAAAAAATGAAAGAAGATTATAACTCAGACAATAGTAATTTAACATGCACAAGCAAAGATGTTGATGATATAATTAAATCATTAGAACAAGGTAAGAACGTAAAAATTAATTTGGATGGTGATATAAAATTTGATAAACAAGAAGGACTCCAATTTTATAACAAAGAATATCCATATTTTTCACAATATACAATAAGCTGTGGTTCATATTCTAGAATAATAAGAATATCACATAAATAATAGATAAGTTTTAAACTAATAGATATTTATATACTTCGTATATAAATAATGGAGAAATATAAAGACAATGTTTCCCCACTATGCTCATTACTACTATGCCATAGTGACATAGTAAAATTCCATTTTAAAGAGTTAGGTTTCTCCCCTAGCTCTTTTATTTTGTATTAAAAACTAAAATCAAGGATATGGTATGTATTACTAGGGGACTATTAATGATTATGAATTTTGAAGAAAACGTGTACTATTTCACAGAGTTAGTTTTTAACAACATTCAATCAGCAAAAACTAAAAAGAATAAGAGAAAAGAGGTGTTTAGGAATCTAAAAGTTAAAACAAAAGAAGATAAGATAATTGTATATAACAAAGAAAAAAGAAATACATTTATCTTACAAACAAGACAAATTAACGAATATGATTTTAAACAATATCTTACAAAATTTATAGCCCTATATTACATAGAAGATTTAAAAAAATACTTAGGTAATGAAATATCATTTGAAGAACTTGCTGGAATAAGAAAAGAACCACCAAAAGTAGTAAAAGATATTTTGAAACAAAAGAATAATATTTCTGAGCAATTAATATTGCTTCGTAGAAATAGAGATATTTCAGAGGTGCAAGAATATGTTGATTATATCTATGATTATGAACATACAGGTGCATACACTAAGTATTTAATTGATAGATACTA
>CAKPCJ010000006.1 GCA_934141575.1 uncultured Bacilli bacterium | reverse complement strand
AAGAAATTTACAAGTAATGGAACAATAAACATAAAAGTAAAAGATACATCAGGAAACATAGGTAGTACTTCAGTAACAATAACAAAAATTGATACAACAACACCAACAGTAACAATAGCTGCAAGTACTACAAATGGAACTCAAGCAACATCAAATAAATGGTATAGTAAGGGCTTGAATTTTACGCTAACAAAAGGAACAACAGGAATAAGCGGATATACAATATATTATTGCAAAGATACAGCAAATACATGTAATCCAACAACAAAAGCAACATCAGGAACGCAAATAACATCATACAATACAGAAACAGGAACATATTATTTCAGATACAAAATAGTAAGCGAATCAGGTATAAGTTCAAGTATAGGATCATTTGTTGCAAAAATAGATACAACACAACCTACTGTAACTTATAGTATTAAGAGTGGAAAATATGACACATATCAAACTGTAAGGATAACTCCTAGTGACGAAAATTATGATTATATGAAGGTATATGTATATAACAATGAAGCTTTAGTTTATACTAATAAAGTAGAAGCAAAATCAACAAATAAAACAACCGGTTTATATTATGATGTAACCCTTGATGAAATTGGGAAATGGACAATATATACAATGGTATTTGACAAAGCAGGAAATAGTCAAAATCAAGCACCAAATAACAACAACTGGTATTATCAAGCATACGAAATAGGTTCTCCAAAGTATATTTTGACAATTACTCAAACTGGAGGTTCTCCAATAAATGCAAGTATCAAGGTTGACAATACCTCTATATTTAATGACGCGTGGATGGGACAAACAAAAACATTTGAAATAAAAGCCGGTTCGACTGTAGAAATAGGGGAGTCAAATTATACATTAAGCGATCAATGTATAGTATCAGAACATCCCAAAGCAGGAAAATTATACGGAAAAATATATTCAACTCCAGGAAATATTAATGTAGATGGAATATCATATGATAAAAATCCATATGCATTTACAATGCCAAAGAAAAATGTGTCTGTAACTGTTAGTGGTAAAGCGGGAACATGTACTCCAGATGCTAGTACGTCATGCAGATTTTCATGCTACGTATCAGCTATTAGTTCATGTGAAGATGTAACTCCAGCGGCTGCTCAAACATCGTGTATGAATGGATACACTGAAGGATGTTACAAAAATTGTTAAAACAAAAATTTATACAAACAGAAAATTAAATACACTTATTTAAGGCCAAAGGCCTTTTTCTTTTTACTAATATCATTATATTTAATTAAATCTAATAAACAAAATAATTTAATTGAATTTATATTTAAGTTATATAAATATTTAATTTTTTCAATATCTTCTTCAATTGTGGAGTATTCTATAGAAAACTTCGCTAACTCTAATAAGGAATTAATATCTTCTTGTGATATATCGTAATCGTTATTTAAAATGGATTTTATGGCGTAAAAGTGTCTATTTTCTTCATCGATATACTCACTAGCAAGTATAGATTTGTAGGCTATATAATTAATCATTAATTTATCAGGGAAAATATGTGATATGTTTCTACTTAATACTTCATTATCTAAAAATTGATTTAAATAACATATCTTATGATAATCTTTATGCTGTGTAATGTTTACTTTTTTATTGCCTAAAAATGAGTATATTGGTGTATAAACACATAAAAGATGTTTTATAATATCTTTATATTTTTCAGGATTATTCTTAAAATCTGTACTATTACTTATTTTGTCAATATTAAGTTTTATTGAATCTAAGGTAAAAGCACAAAGGTTTAAACATAGACTCATTAAATAATTTTTCTCATATTCATTTAAACCATCTATATCTGCCTTTATACTTGAATATAAATTATAACAACTATTATTTAAATACATTGGAATTTCTATTACTAAATTTCTATCAATGTCTTTAATAAAATTTGAAATTTTTAATAATTTATTCTTATTACAGTTACTTATTAATATGTTTAACCTAGCTAAAATATTATACATGAATCTTACTATAACTTGATTTTTATTATATAATTCAACATTCTGAAAAAAATTATAAAACATCAGATTAGATTTATCCTCATTAGCAAGCAAAATATTTACTATACTATCTACAACACTCTCTGAAAAAACAAAATTATTTAATTCTAATTCTTTAGTTATAAGTCTATTTAGTGAATACATAATATCTAAATCAAGCATACAATCGCCACCCAAATTAATTAATAATTATTAAACTATAAAAAAATACTAAAATCAAGAAAAAATATAAACTTCGTTCATATGTTTAATTAGGTGGTTTAATGATAAAAAAAGTGTTTCAAGTTACTGGACTTTTGGTGCTTACATGTATAAGCTTTATGTATACAGAAAAAGCGATGATAGTTGTAAGAGAACAAGATCCTCTTATGATTGAATTAATGGAAAAGAAAGAATCACACAGTATACCAGCAATAAATGCCTATATAGATGGAAATGATATAATACCAGGGTATGAGGGCATAGAAGTTGACGTAGAGTTGAGCTATGAAAAAATGAAAAAATATGGATTATATAATGAAAACATGTTAATTTTTAAAAATGTATCACCAGAGCAATCAATAAATAAAATATATAATAAATATATAGTAGCGGGTAATAAAAGTAAAAATATGGTTTCATTAGTTTTTAATATAAGTAAAAATGATGATATTAGAAAAATTAAAGAAATATTAAGAAAAAACAATGTAGTAGCAACTTTCTTTTTTGATAAAGAATATATAGAAAAGAATAAAGAAATTATTGATGAATTAGTATATTTAGGAAATGAAGTTGGACATAAAAACTATTCAAACGATGAAGAGATGATATATTCAAACAGATTACTAGATAAAAAACAAAGTTATTGCTATTTAGAAAAATATAATGAAGATATGATTAAATTATGTAATAATTATTCAATGCACGCTGTAAAGCCAACTATAGTAAATGATTCAATATCACTTAAGAAAAATTTATCCAGTGGAAGCATAATTGGTATGAAAGCAAGCAAACAAATTAATAACGAATTAGATCACATTATAATATATATAAAACAAAAAGGGTTAACATTAGCTACCTTGTCGGACCACTTAAATGAAAAAAGACTAGAAAAATAGATAAAATAATGATATAATGAAATGACTGAACAAGAAAGGAGGAAAAATTTTGAGCAAAATAAGAATTTTTGGTTTAGGCGGTTTAAATGAAAATGGTAAAAATATGTATGTTGTTGAAGTAGACGATAATATATTTGTTTTTGATGCAGGACTTAAGTATGCTCAAGAAGGTATGTTTGGAGTAGATTATATTATTCCAGCAACAACATATTTAAAAAATAATTCTAATAAAATAAAGGGTTTCTTTATTACGCATGGTCATGAAGAAAACATGGGAGCACTATCTGATATAATAAAGGATTTCCCAAATGTTAAAATATATGGAACAAGCTTCACATGTGAAATAATAAAAAAAGACTTTGAACAATCAGGTATTAAAAGCAACAACATTGTTGAAATAAAACCTCATAAAAAAGTATCTTTTGGTGATAATTTAAGTATATTTCCTATATCATTAACACATTCAATTCCAGATAACGTTGGATATGCATTATATACTAAAGATGGAGTAATTTTCTATACGGGTGACTTTTTATTTGATTCAACGATGCAGGGAGCTTATGGAACTGATATAGGTAAACTAGCATATCTTGGTAAACAAGGAGTGTTATGCTTACTCAGTGAAAGTTTATATGCTGAACATCAAGGATATACAACTCCAAAACATAAACTTTCTAATTTGATTAGGGAAATCTTACTTAAGTCTGAGGATAGAGTTATATGTGCAGTATATAAAGAACACATTTATAGAATACAAGAGTTATTTAGTGAATTAGAAAATGCCGATAGAAAAGTTGTAATTATGGGTAAAACTTTACAAAATATAATTGACAGCGCTATTGATAGAGGATATATCAAATTTGATAAAAATAGAATAGGTGATTTATCTAATATAAATGATAAAAATATAACAATATTAGTATCAGATGACAAAGAGTCACCATTTAGAAATTTAAATAGAATTGTAAACGGATATGATAGATATGTAAAACTTAATAGAAGTGATACAGTAGTTATTCTAGAAAATATAACAGACGATATGGAAAAAACAGTAGTTAATATTGCAGATCAGATTTCAAAAATAGGAGTTAACGTAGTAACTTTATCTAGAAAAAAATATTTATCACACCATGCATCTGCACTAGACTTAATGTTAATGTTAGATTTGATAAAACCAAAGTATTATTTTCCTGTTAGAGGAGAGTACCGCCATCAACTTGCTAATGCCAATATAGCTAGTGAAATAGGTCTTCCAAAAGAAAATATATTATTAAAACAAAACGGTGATGTAGTAACAATAATAGATGGAAAACTATTACCAGACCCAGATTTTGTAGAAACTGATACTATATTAATAGATGGAAAATCAAGCGAAGACATAGGCGAGTTAGTTATTAAAGATAGACAAATACTAAGTGATAATGGAATTGTAATAGTAAGTGCAACGTTAGATAAGAAAACTAAAAAGATAATAGCGGGTCCAGAAATATTAACAAGAGGATTTGTATATGTAAAAGAAAATGCCGAACTTATAAACGAATCAATTAAAATATCCGAAGAAGCTATTACAAGTAACATAGACTTTGAAAAGAATTACATAGAATACAATAAAATAAAACTAAGTGTTAGAGAAAAACTTGGAAAATATTTATATAAAGAAACCGAATGTAAACCAATGATAATAACTGTTATACAAGAAGTATAGCAGTTTTTTTATTTAAAAAATAAAACGCGTATTTTACGCGTTTATTGTTTTTTCAGAGTTTTAGGTGTAGTATTTAAAATTTTACTATCATTAATTAATATATTCTTTTGAGTTTTTAATAAATCAATTTTTTCTTTTTTAACATTCTTTTCACTTTTATTTTTTTGTGAAATTTGAGTTTCTATATTATTTATACTTTGATTATTTCTTATATTATCCTTTTTCTTATCATCGACAATATATTTAGTAACAGCACCTATTTGAAGAATGTTAGTAAGAACAAGTGGAATAGTGGTTGCAAGGCTATTTACAGGGCTAAACATAGAATAATAACTTGTCATCATTAGAATTGATAATGCCCATGTTTTAATTTTACCAATATAATTTGTCCTTGGAGAGTTTTGCTTATATTTAGAATAAGAATTTACTCCAGCAATAACTCCTTCTAAAACAAAAGTAAATATAAGTAGGGGATTATTTATTATAAGTGGAATCATCAACCCACCAGCAAAAAACTTGTCTGCGATTGGATCTAATTCTCTGCCAAATTCACTAGTGGCATTAAGTTTTCTAGCAAGCATTCCATCAAAACAATCTGTAATAGCAAAACATCCAGTTACAATGGCTGCACCAACTAAATTAGAAGTGAATACAAATGGTAAAATAAATATAGGTGCAACAATTCTAGAAGCAGTTAAAATATTAGGTATTTGTAACTTCCTTTTACCTTTTGTCTTAAGGTCACTTATACATGATTTGACTTCTTCAGAATAATGACTTGTTAAATCTAATATAAATTTTTTGAATTTCATATAATCTCCTTAAATCAAACTTATGATACTAATTATATTAACGCTTTTACTAAAAATTTACAATATAAAACCTACAAATATTTATCATTATTTTAATAACTATTAGTGGAAACTAATGAATGAATATGGTATAATACTAAATGGTGATTATAGTGAAAAAAAAGTTAATCATAATAAGTATAATATTGTTGGCTTTGGATCAAATATCTAAGGCATTAGTTATGAATTTGATGACATTAGGTCAATCAATCAAAGTAATTCCATCATTTTTTTATTTAACATATATACAAAATGATGGCGCAGCTTTAAACATATTAAGCGGTAATACATTCATACTTATAACTATTTCTTTAATAGCGTTATTGTATATAATCAAATTAGTAATCACATCTAAAGATAATAGTATGTTTCAAACAATAATATATTCACTATTAATCAGCGGAATACTTGGAAATGTTGTAGATAGAATTTTTTATGGCAAAGTAATAGATTTTTTAGATTTTCATATTTTTTCATATAACTTTCCAGTCTTCAACTTTGCAGATACATTTATAGTAATAGGTGCAATCCTATTAGTTGTAAATATTATTAGGAGCGAAAAACATGAAAATTAACGTAGAAAATGGAAATATTAGAATAGATAAATATCTGCTTGATGTATTGAAATTAAGTAGGAGCAAAATTCAAAAATTAATCAAAAATAATAACGTTATTGTTGATGGAAAAGTGGTTTCTGCCAATTTTATTGTAAAAGATGGTATGGAGATAAATGTAGACTTAGATAAAAAAGAAGAAAACTATGAAATAGAACCACTTGATATTGACATAAATATAGTTTATGAAGATGATTATATTGTAATTGTCGATAAACCAAGAGGATTAGTAGTTCATCCTGCAGTTGGACATAAAAATGATACGTTGGTAAATGCACTTATCAAAAAATGTAAACTTAGTAGTGATGAAGTAAGGCCAGGAATAGTTCATAGAATTGACAAAGATACAAGTGGTTTATTAATAGTTGCAAAAGATGAAATAGTTCATGAAAAATTAGTTAATATGATAAAAAACAAAGAAGTAGTAAGAAAATATATAGCGTTAGTTCACGGTGTTATAAATCATGATACAGGTACTATAGATGCTCCAATTGGAAGAGATATAACAGATAGAAAAAAAATGGCCGTAACAGATATAAATGCGAAAGATGCTATAACTCATTTTAGAGTATTAGAAAAACTAAACAATGCTACTTTAATAGAGTGTCAGCTAGAAACTGGAAGAACACATCAAATACGTGTTCATATGAAATATATTGGATATCCTATAGTAAATGATCCAGTATACGGCCATAAAAAGACAATAAATGATTGTGGCCAAATGCTTCATTCGTATTACTTATCATTAAATCATCCAATAACTGGAGAATTTATGGAGTTTAGAAGCGAAATTCCAAAAGAAATGAAAGAAATAATAGATATGTTTAGGTGATAAAATGTTAGATAATTTAGAAGATCTTATATATATAATACCGGTATTACTTGTTTCACTGACTGTACACGAGTGGGCTCATGCCTTTGCTTCGTATAAACTAGGGGATACCACTGCTAAAACAGATGGAAGGCTTAGCTTTAATCCATTTAGGCATATAGATTTTATCGGATTTTTTTCACTAATTGTATTTGGATTTGGGTGGGCAAAACCAGTAAATATAGATCCAAGTAATTATAAAAATCCAATAAAAGATACTACTGTAGTGGCAGCTGCTGGACCAATAAGCAATTTTTTAATGGCATTTATTGGAACGCTTCTATGCGCATTTGTTATAAAAAATTATCCATCAATATATTTAATAAAACTAACTAAATTATTTGTTAGTTATAATGTAGTATTAGGAGTATTTAATTTATTTCCAATACCACCATTAGATGGATCTAAAATATTAGCTGGTATTTTGCCAACTTCAATGTATGACAAATTTTTATCATTGGAACGCTTCGGTTTTATAATAATATTTGGATTATTAATTTTTTATCCAAATATATTTGATATAGTAACAGAACCAGTATTAAATTTTTACAATTCTATTTTATTAAAACTTATTTAAGAGGTGATTAATATGCAAGATATAGCAATAAGTGATAAAGATAAAATAATAATGAAACTATTACATTATTTTATAACTGAAAAAGGATACAACCCAGTTGTAGTTCACGGAATTAAAGATGAAATATGGCTAGAAAATTTGAACTCAGATTATAAAATAATAAGAATAGTGTCTAATTATATCCATAATGATGAACAATTAAACTTAGATATATTTAGAACTCAAAGAGTTCTTAGCTCAATAAAGAAAAAAACATTACTACTAAGAATGGATTCTTTAAGCATATTTATTGACTTAGGTGATAATGTAAAACTTAATGACAATATAGACAATATGGATTTTATATCAGTTGATGAAGAAAAAGACCTTGAAAATAGTGAAATACTTAAATTGAAATTTCCTGATTTGAACGAAAAAATGAAATATGATGCAGATGGAATGGATCTATTTATAAAACTTACAACAGAAATAAATAAAAATAGAGAAGAAGAAAATAGTAAAGTAGAGAATTTATTTAAAGAAAGAAAGCCAATATTAACTCCAATATTATTAATATTAAATTTAATAATATTCTTAACAGCCCAAACATTTAATAATAGTTTTTTAAATACCATGTTTTATGATAAAAATATATATTATTTAGTAATAGGAATGTTTAGCTTATATTTGTTAGGTACAAAAGTAGAAGGATTTTACGGCGCGGTAAAAACACTTATCATATACTTATTCACTAGTACATGTGGTGCTCTTTTGGGGCTTAAACTTGGAATTAATTCTGGGTACATAGCACCTGTATTTGGATTTATAGGCGCTGTAATAAATCTAGGATCATATTACAGAGTTTACTTAACAAGTGTTTTAAAGGCATTGATATTGCCAGTTGTAATTGTAAATATAATATTCCTAATAGTATATAATTATTTAGGACTTGCAATAGTAGCAGTATTAAGCCTAATTTCTGGATTCTTAATTTCAAGAGCACTAGAAGCTAAATCTATAGATAATAAGACTGATTCTATAAACGGATATATAATGAGCACAATAATGTTAGTAGCGTTAATAGTTATTAATTATATATAATACTTTACAAAATAGGGGATAAGAAAATATTCTTATTTCCTATTTTTTTATATTGTGGTAGAATATATAATATCGGAGGTATTGATATGAATAGCAGAACATCTCTAAGAAAAAAGAAGAAACGAAAGAAAATAGTTAATAGGATATGTTTAATAGTATCTCTAATATTATTACTAACAACTATTTTATTTACATATAAAATATTTCAAATTAATATGTTGCCAAATAAATATTTAATACCAGTTATAATATTAATTGGATTATTTGACGCTATTGTAATGTTTTTCCTACTAAATAGGGGCATTAAAATAAAATTTAAAATAGGAGCGTTTGTATTAGTAACAGTTATTTTCATAATAGACATTGCAGGTTATTTTTATATAGATAAAACCTATGATTCGATAAATGGAATGGAACCAAAAGGAATAAAAACAGAAATATATTCTGTATTAGTACTTGAGAAAAGTGAAATAAAAACAGTAGAAGATTTGAAAGACAAGTCAGTATCTTATGTTAAAACTGTTGGTAATAGCCATAAAGCCATGGAAGAATTAAAGAAAAAAGTAAGTATAATTTCTAATAATAAAACTGATGTAGGGGAACTTGTATCAGGTCTTCTAAATAAAAGCATTGAAGCAATATTAATAGAAGATTCGTATATTGAAATGATAAAAGACCAATATCAAGAAGAAGGAAAAGATTTTGATTCATTAGTTAAATCAATATACAAAATAAGTGTAGAAGTAAAAGAAGAAGAAATAACAAAAGAAGTAGATGTTGTAAACGACACATTTACTCTATACATAAGTGGAATAGATACATTTGGTGATATAACTACTGTGTCAAGAAGCGATGTTAATATAGTGGCAGTTGTAAATCCAAAAACTAAACAAGTATTACTTATATCTATACCAAGAGATTATTATGTTAAATTACATGGAATAGAAACTGATATGCGTGATAAATTGACTCATGCTGGAATGTATGGAATAAATACATCTGTTAAAACCATAGAAGATTTACTGGATATCGACATCAATTATTATTTAAAAATTAATTTCACATCAGTAGTAGACATAGTAGACGCATTAGATGGAATAGATGTTGACTCTAAGTATGCATTTAGTACGTACGATAATTATTCATTTAAAAAAGGTATTAATCACTTAGATGGAAAAGCAACATTGCATTTTTGTAGAGAAAGAAAAACATTTTCAGGAGGAGATAGAGTAAGAGGACAAAATCAACAAGCTGTTATTACAGCAATCATAAAAAAAGCAGCAACACCAGCAATAATATGGAAATATAATGAACTTTTGAATGCAATTGAAGGAAAATTTGAAACTAATATAGGAACACCAAATATAAGTAAATTAATTCAAATGCAACTAGGAGATATGGCATCTTGGAATGTGAAATCAATAAGTCTTGATGGAACAGATAGTAGCAACTATACATATTCATATCCAAAAAGTATGGGTAATGCAAAAAATTACGTAATGGAACCAAAATTAGAAACAATTAAAAAAGCTCAAGAGCTAATTAATGATGTAAAAGGAAATATAATATTAAACTCAATAGACGAAAATAAAACTTATAAAACATATGATTATCATCAAACAAGCTCTTCATCAAAGCTAAACAGTTCAAGTTCATCAAACAAAACTTCAGTGTCAAATTCTTCATCTATATCATCTAATAGTAGTATGAGTCAAACATCAATATCAAAATCTAATAGTTCAAGTAACTCTTCTAACTCTTCAAAATCAAGTTCAATGTCACATTCTAGTAGTTCGAGCTCATCATCAAATTCTATATCAAGCATTTCGAGTGTGAGCAGTTCATCAAGTATGAGTTCAAGTAATCAATCAAGCAGTTCTATATCATCAAGCAGTAGTGTAAAATCATCTATAATAAGCTCTTCCTCAGTCGAAAATAGTCAAAAAGAAGAATAAATACTGAAAAAACTTTACAAAAATTAAAAAAAAGGCTAATATAAACTTCAAAAATTAATGTTTATGTGTTATTATACAATATGTAAACGTTATTAAGGGGCGAGTAAGATGTATAAAAGAGTTTTTAAAAGAGTTATAGACGTATTAATATCATTTTTTGCTTTATTAATGTTGTGGCCGCTTTTTATAGTAATAGCAATATTGATAAAGAAAGAGGACAAGGGGCCAGTGTTTTATATGCAAAGAAGAACTGGAAAAGATGGAAAAGTATTTGAAATGTACAAATTTAGGTCTATGAATGTTGTACCTAGAGGTCAAGAAATGACTATTTCTCATGACAAAAGAGTTACTAAAATAGGGAAGTTTTTACGTAACACTTCATTGGATGAATTGCCACAGTTTATAAATGTTTTAGTCGGTGATATGTCGTTCATCGGACCAAGACCATGGATTACTGAATACTATGATAATTTCACTGACAAACAAAAAAGAAGAGTTGAAGTTAAACCAGGAATTATAGGTTTAGCCCAAGCTAAGGGTAGAAATGGACTTACAATATTTCAAAAAATAAATTATGATATAGAATACGTAAACAATATAAGTTTTAAAATGGATTGCAAGATATTAATTGAAAGTATAAAAATAGTATTGAAAAAAGAACATGCAGAAATAATTCAAGAGGACATAACAAACGAACTTAATGAATTAAAAACACAATTTAATTAAAGCACGGAAAGTGCTTTTTATTATGTAAATATAGTTTATATTAATTGGTAAACTTTTTGTTTTTATGATATAATAACTCTAGTTTTTATTGGGGTGAAAAAGTATGTCAGAAGAAAATAGTAACAAAATAAAAATTTTTAATTTTATATTTACATTATTAATTGTAGTATATCATTTAAGGGGAATATATAGTTTTAATATTCAATATAACAATGCGTTTGACGAAAAAATATTAAAATCGTTTTTGGAAATAACCGACAAATTAGGCTTTGCAGCAATGTCATTTTTCTTTATGATGTCAGGTTTTTTATTTTATAAAAATATTAATAATGAACGAGAAGCCACAAATAAAATAAAAAAAAGACTCAAAACCTTAATTATACCTTACTTTGCATGGAATTTTTTAACAATACTGTTAGAATTCATACTTTTTAAAAAAAAGCCAATATTATCGGTTAAATATATTGCAAAAATTTTGTTTTTTTCTCCAGTAAATGGACCAAGTTGGTATTTAATAGCCTTGTTTATTATTTCATGTTTCTCACCATTAATTATAAAATTCAAAAAGAATGAATTTGTTTTTATTTTGCTCTTGTTATCATCATTTATGCTCGTTAACTTGTATGGATATGGAATAATACCTAGGATTATTTCGCAAGACATTTGGTGGTGGCTTTCTAATATGATTGGATATATACCAGCATATTTGATTGGGGCATACCTAGGATTGTTTAAATTTAAAAAAGTTTGTGAAATAGACAACAATGTTTTAGCAAATATAATCGGTGGTATATTACTTGCTTTTCCATTTGTTTTTGAAAATTTATTTAAATCTATGGTTTCACACTCACTGATTGCATATATAATAATCCCAATTGGATTCTGGTGCTTATGTAGGAAAAGTATGTTTAAAAAGAAAGCAAATATATGTAATTGTTCATTTTATATATACCTTCTTCATCAACCTATACTAATTCCTCAAATTGATAATATTTTTTTATCAGCACTAAATAATAAACCCGTTTCTGGAATTGGGTTTATTAATATTAGATTTGCTGAACTTTTATTAGTTATCATTATTTCATTTGTTATTTGGAAAATATCCAAAAAAATATTGAATAATAAAATTGAAAGAATTTTTTCTGGTGAAAGGGGATAATTTGATCATCAATGTAAATAAGTAATACGTTAATTGGTAAACTTTTTGATTTTATGATATAATAACCCTAGTTTTTATTAGGAGTTTGATATCATGAAAAAAGTATTATTTACAGCGACAGTAGATTCTCACATATTAGCCTTTCATCTACCATATTTAAAATATTTTAAGGAAAATGGCTATGAAGTTCACGTTGCAACTAGCAGTGATGCGAAAATACCATATTGTGACAAAAAAATAAAAATATCATTTGAAAGGAGTCCATTCAAGTTAAATAACATAAAAGCTATAGGACAACTAAAAAAAATAATAAACAAAGAAAATTATAGAATAATCCACACGCATACTCCTATGGGAAGCGTGGTAACAAGATTAGCGTCCAAAAAAGCTAGAAAGAATGGCACTAAGATTATATACACAGCACATGGGTTTCACTTTTTTAAAGGCGCTCCAAAATTAAATTGGTTACTATTTTATCCTGTAGAGAAGTATTTAGCTAAATACACTGACGACCTTATCACTATTAATCATGAGGATTACGAATTAGCTAAGAAGAAGTTTAAAACCAAAGTTCACTACATACCCGGGGTAGGGATAGATACTAAAAAATTTGATTTTGAAATGTCAGATAAAGAACAAATTGATTTAAAAAAATCATTAGGTTTAAAAAATGATGATTTTATAATGATATATCCAGCAGAACTAAACAAAAATAAAAATCAAATCCTATTAATAGATGCAATGGAAATATTAAGATTAAAATATAACAACATACATTTAATATTAGCTGGTAAGGATTCATACAACGGGTATTATCAAAAAATTGTAGAATCTAAGAAATTGGGAGATTGTATTCATTTTTTGGGTTTTCGAAAAGATATTCCAAAATTATTAAAAATAAGTAACTTGTCTGTTGCCTCAAGTTTAAGAGAAGGCCTTCCAGTAAATATAATCGAAGCTATGTATATGGGCCTTCCGATAGTTACTACAGACTGTAGAGGAGTGTCAGATTTGATTGACGATAATCATAATGGATTTATAATTCCGAATAATGATAAAAATTTATTTGCAAAAAAAATAGAACAAGTTTATCTTAAGCAAGTACCAATTTCAAAAATACGAAAAATAAATTACGACACTGCAAAAAAATATTTACTTAGTAATGTTTTGGTGGATTATGCAAAAGTATATAACATTAATCAAAAAACGAAAATCTTGCATCTTCTAGCAAGCAATAAATATTCTGGCGCCGAAAATGTGGTTTGTACAATAATTGAAAACTTTAGCAATAATATAGAAATGGCATATTGCTCACCAAATGGTTCTATAAAAGAGGTTTTGGATAAAAGAGGCATTAAATATTATTCATTAAATAAAATGAGTGTATCAGAAGTGAAAAAAGTTATAAAAGAATATAATCCAGATATAATTCATGCGCATGATTACACTGCTAGTGTTATTACAACGTTTACTGACTTTAAAGGTAAAATAATTTCACATCTCCATAACAATTGCCCATTTGCTAAGAAATGGAATTTGAAAACAATAATGTACAATTATTGTATCCCAAAGTTTTATAAAGTCGTTGGTGTTTCAAATCAAGTATATGAGGAAGCTGTTTTTAAGAAAAAGCTAGGAAATAAATACACAACAATTTATAATTACGTTGATAAAGATTATATTCTAAAAAAATGTGATGAATACACTTTTGATAAAAAGTATGACTTGTTTTTTATTGGTAGATTAACTGAACAGAAAGATCCGTTGTTATTTATCAATATTGTTAAAGATATGAATGATAAACATATCAAAGCTGTTATGATAGGCGATGGCAAACTAAAAGAAGAATGCATAAATAAAATAGAAGAATACAATTTGAAAGATAATATAGATATGTTAGGATTTGTCCAAAATCCATTTCCAATTATAAAAAACTCTAAAATTTGTGTTATGCCTTCCAAATGGGAGGGGTTTGGTCTTACCGCTGTTGAATCAATGATTTTAAGTAAACCTGTTTTGAATAGTGGTGTTGGTGGATTAGGAGAAATATTTAAAAATAATAATGAATATATATGTGTTGATAAAACTAATTATATAGAAGTTATAACCAGACTATTATCTGATGAAAAGTTTTATGATAATTGTATGTCTGAAATAAAAAATATAATCATAAATTATACAGATAAAGAAAAATATATAGAAAAATTAAATAAAATATATTTTGAATAAAAACAAAAAAGGAGGGAAGCAAATGAACATATTAGCATGTACACTATTAGTGTTAGATATTATATATTTACTTATTTGTTACATTTTTAATTTGAAACTAACAAATAAAAAAATAGTTTTAATATTGATAGCAATAGCATACCCAATTATGATTTTATGTTTAAATCAAAAGCCTCCCGAATCTTTTGATTTATATAGATATTTTCTAGAAATGGATTATATTAGAAAATTGAATTTTGAACAATCAATTGAATTTATATTTTTAAAACCCAACTTTTTGTGGTTTGCATTTGAAAGATTGATTGCCCTAATTTCTAAAAATAATAACGTTATTTTCTTATTTTCAATCCCTATTACTATAGTACCATTTATTTACATTTTAACAGATGTAAATAAAAATCATAAATTAAGTAATAGACAAATTGTAATTTCAATAGTTGCTTTCTTTTCTATAATAAATACTATACATTTGATGTCCGGTATAAGAAATGCACTAGCAATATCAATTTTTTCAATTGGTATGTATATGGACGTATTTAAAAATAAAAAAATTGGATTTTTATTTTACATACTATCATTATTATTCCATCCAATGGTAATACTTGTATTAATATTTAGAATATTTTATAAATTAATATCAAAAATCAAAATAAAAATTTATATAGGAAAATATATAATTCTTTTCTGGACTTTTTTTTCAAAGATTGTATTATATCTTCTAAAACTAATGCTTACAGTTGTTCCGATAAAAATGTTAGATTTATATGTAAATAAGTTTAATATGGAATTAACATTAAAAATAGGAGCAGATTACAGAGTAATGATATTTGAATTTATCCAAATGCTATTGATTTTAATCTTGATATATAGAAGTTTAAAATTTAATAAAAATACAGATAAACGAATTTTAATATTTTATTATTTATGTTTTTTCATAATAGGTTCAATAACTTTATTTAATATTTTTACTAGAACAAGATTTATATTTGCATACTTTTTGCCTTACATATTGTGTTGTAGTAATAAAATTAAGAGATTTAGTAGAAAGAATAAGCGAGATAACACTATCATAGAACATATTCTTTTGGCTGTAACGCTATTCATAAATATTTACTATGTATATTTTATGTATTGTAATGGAGTTTTTATTTGAAAGGTGTTGAAGTATTAATATGAAGAAAATAAATGTGTGTTTTCACATAGGAAATATATCTAATTGTGGTGGTACAGAAAATGTAACAACCCAAATTTCAAACTTACTATTAGATAATTATGATAAATATAATGTTACCATTCTAAGTTCTTATTATGACGTTGAATCTGGGCCATTTTTTAAGGGAAATGAAAAAATTAAATATGATAGACTATTTGATAAAAAAATGAGCTTTAAGAAGAATTATTTTAAAGTTATAAATCAATTAAAAAAATATATAGTGGAAAATAATATAGATGTTTTAATTGGCGTAGATACTATATTATCATTATTTGATATACCAGCTATCAAAGGTACAAAATGCAAATATATAGCATGGGAACACTTTAATTTCAATTATAATTTAGGCGTAAAACTTAGAGATATTGGCAGACGATATGCCGTAAAGAAAGCAAGCGCATTAGTTGTTCTTACAGATAGAGATAAAAACTATTTTGAAAAAAATTTAAAAATAAAATGTGAATTAAAAAGAATATATAACCCATTTGTATTCAAAAATATACAAGAAAAATATATCCCAAATAATAAAACAATTGTTAGTGCTGGAAGACTTACATCGCAAAAAGGATTTGATATATTATTAGAAGTAGCTAAGAAAATAAAAGATAAAAATGTTGATTTCAAATGGATTATCCTAGGTGATGGAGAGGATAAAAAACTACTGGAAGCTAAAATAATTGAATATGGATTATCAAAAAATGTTGAGTTGAAGGGTAAAGTAAAAGATGTAAATAGTTTTTATAAAGAAAGTAGGATGTTTGTATTAACATCAAGATTTGAAGGGCTTGGATTAGTTGTACTTGAAGCAAAGATGAACTGTTTGCCAGTAATAAGTTTTGATTGTGATTGTGGCCCAAGCGAAATGATTAAAGACTCAATAAATGGTTATTTGATTAAACCATTTGATGTAGAAGAAATGTCAAATAAAATAATAGAATTACTAGAAAATGATGATAAGTGCATTAAATTTTCTAACAATGCAAAATTAGAAATAGAAAAATTTGATCCTAAAAATATAATAAATGAATGGGATAATTTAATAAGTGAGGTAATTTCAAAATGAAGAAAATAGCAGTTATAACATCTGGATTATTGCCAATGCCTGCGGTTAAAGGCGGCGCAATTGAAACTTTACTTCAGTATTTAATTGATTATAATGAAGTTAATAATGATTTTGAATATGAGGTATATAGTATATATAATTCTGTTGCAGAAAAAGAATCATTAAAGTTTAAAAACACAAAATTTAAATATATAAAAGTAAACAAAGTTTTTAATAACATATACTTTAACATTGGGAGAATTGTAAGAAAACTTGGATATAATGATCCTAATTTTCAAAAAATATATATAAAAAAAGTATGTAACATTTTAAAAACTCAAGAGTATGACCTTGTTTTGATAGAAAGCGACAATCACTTTGTATTGCCAGTAAAAAAATCATGTACAAGCCCTATAGTTTTGTATTTGCATAATGATAAATTAAATGATAATGTAAAAAATTCTAAAGAAATATTTAATGCTTGTTTACGCATTCTTACAGTAAGTGATTATATAAAAAATAGAGTGCTTACTGTTGATAAAAACGAGCAAAAAGTTGTATCAATTTTAAATGGTATTGATACAGAAAAATTTAAAATTGATAATAAAGAAGAAATAAGAAATTTAATGAGAGATAAATATAATATAAGTAAAAATGATTTTGTATTTCTATTTACAGGAAGAATAGAACCAAATAAGGGTGTGCTAGAACTAGTTCAATCATTTAATATGATTGATAAAAAACACATAAAGTTGGTAATATTAGGGGGAAGTTTCTTTTCATCAAACAAAAAGACAAAGTATGTTAAAAAACTAGAAGAAGAAATAAGTAGAAATAGTGACAATATAATAACAACTGGTTACGTTAATCATAATGACATTGCTAAATATCATATTATGTCAGATTGTATGGTTTCTCCATCACTTTGGGAAGAACCTGGAAGTTTAGTTAATCAAGAAGCATTTGCATCTGGGCTGCCATTAATAAGCAGTTATTCTGGTGGTACTCCTGAATATACTAAAAACACAAAATCTATATTAGTAAAAAAAGATAATAATTTTATAGAAAATTTATCTAAAGAAATGTCAGATTTGATTGATAATAAAGAATTACAAATAGAAATGAAGAATGCTGGAATTAAAGAAAGCAAGTATTTTTCTAAAGAGAGATATTGCAAAGATCTTGCTGATTTTTTGAAAGAAGTGTTAAAATGAAAATTGCAGTAGTAACATCTGGTCTTTTGCCAGTCCCTTCAGTAAAGGGAGGAGCAATTGAAACTTTGGTAGATTCTCTTGTTGAAGAAAATGAAAAAAATGGTAAGATTGACATAACTATTTATTCAATATATGATAAAAGTGCAAAACAAAAATATAAACTTGACAAAAGAAAAAATTCAAAATGTATATATATATGTAATATACCAAACTTATTAATAAGAATAGCTAATAAGATATTAAAGAAAAATATTTCAATAAATAAGTATTATCAAAAACAAGTTTACTCCAAATTAAAAAAACAAGAGTTCGATTACATAATATTAGAAAACTATCCTGAATTAGCATTGAAAATAAGCAAATTTAGCAAAATAATTCCTTATATACATAGTGATGTATTAAACGTTAATACTCCAAACGCAAAAGAAATAATTAATAATAGTTATAAAATAATAACAGTGTCTGATTATATAAAAGAAAGAGTACTTGAAATTGGCAATATTGAATCAGAGCGTATAATAACAGTTTTAAATTCAATTGATTTCAAAATGTTGTCTGATTCTGAGTATAAAGAGCAACGTACAAAAACTAGACAAAAATATAATATAAGTGATAATGAAATTGTATATGCTTATTCAGGACGAATATCAAGTGAAAAAGGAATATTAGAACTTGTTAAGGCTTTTAACAAGGCAAATGTTCCAAATAGTAAGTTAATGATTATTGGTGGAATATGGTATAATTCTAAAAAGAGGAATAGTTATTTAGAACAAATTGAAAATATAAGTGGTGATAATGTAATTTTTACCGGATATATAAATCATGTAGATATTCAATCAGTACTTTGTGGTATAGATATTGGTGTTGTACCTTCTATTTGTAACGAAGCAGCTGGGTTAAGTGTAGTAGAATTTATGAATACAAAAAATCTTGTGATTGGAACAAAAATTGGAGGTATATCAGAATATATAAATAAGAGTGATAATATTTTAGTTGATTTTAGTGATGATTTTATAGATAATTTAGCTAAAGCTATAAGGGATTCAAGTAATTATAATTTAGATGAAATCGGTGAAATTAATTATGAGTATTCAAAAAAATTTACCAATGCTAATAACTATGAAAATTTTATCAATGTATTAAAGGAAAGTGATAGTAAGTGAAAGAAATAACAATCGTAACATCTTTTTTCGATATAAATAGATCAAATATGAATGGTTTTAATAGATCTAACCAAAAATATATTGATTCATTTAAGTTTTGGGCAAGAATAAAAAATAAAATAGTTGTATTTTCTGATAAAGAAACAATAGATAAAGTTATTGAGATTAGAAAAGGATTCGGATTACTAGACAAAACTGAAACAATTGTAATAGACGATTATACAAAAATAGATGAAGAATTATTTAATAGCATTGATAATGTAATGAATAAAAAAGAATTTTTGGATTTTCATTTACAACGTAATATTCCAGAAGCAATAAGTTCAAAATATAATTTTATTATGGCAATCAAGGCTTGGTGTTGCGCCGAGGCAGTAAGGCGTGGTTTAACAACAGAAATGGTAGCGTGGTTAGATTTTGGATTTAATTATGGTGGAAAATTTTATAGAAAAGAAGAAGAATTTGATTTTTTGTGGGAATACGATTTTTCAGACAAAATACATTTATTGCAAATAAACGATTTTGACTCATTACCACCGTTTGAGATAATAAGAAGAAATGACTCATATGTGCAAGGCGGAGAAATTGTTGCACCAGATTATATGTGGCAAGAATTATGGCAACTTGTTAGGAATAATATGCTTGCGTTAAATAAATCTGGTCTTGCTGATGATGATCAAATTTTATATCTTATGAGTTACAGAGAAAAACCTGAAATTTTTGAAATTCATAAGTGTGAGTGGTTAGGCTTATTTAAGGATTTTAGTAATAATAAATTCACATTTGAAGTTCCAAAGGTAAATAAATTTAAAAACTTTTTATATAAATGTAAACACCCAACAGAATTTATGTTTATAAGAAGATTTGTATATTCATTAAGAACGTTTAGAATTTTGATGAAATATAAATTTAAAGGATAAAACTAAGAAAAAAAGATATATATACGTAGATATATTAAAATTTATAGCAGCTTGTATGATTGTAGCAATTCATTTTTCTTGTTCTGGCGTTAACGTTGAATATACTAATGTGTTATCATTTGATATTCTAAAAAAAATGTTAGTAGATATATGTGCAGCAGGTGTTCCTCTTTTCTTTATGGTGAACGGAGCGTTAATACTAAACAAAAATTATGATTATAAGAAAATTTAAAAAAAACTGTTTAAGATATTTTTACAATTTATTTTTTGGCCATGTATCACGACCATCATTATAGCTAAATATAATTTAGAAAAAATATATCGATTTAAATTTAGGTATATAATAATTGCTTTTGTACTAAGTTTATTTATGTTGGAATTTGATTGGTATATTTCAAGCATGAATAGTGGTGCAACAATTGGCGGAGTGTATGCACAATATAATAGTTTACCAGTTATGATTATGAGTATATCAGTATTTATGTTCATATACAAAATAAGTTATAAAATATCTTTTCCAAAATATATTGCAAATTTTATTTCAACAATAGGTGATAATACAATAACAATATATTATTTAAATTGGATATTAGGTTATACAATTATGCCAAAAATAATAGAATTTCTGGTGGTACAATGCCATTTTAATTATAGCATTTGGTTCAATTTAGTTAGACCTGTAAGTATAACAATCATATGTGGATATTTTGGTAAAATGCTTAAATATATACCAATAATAAACAAAATTGAAAAGTAACAAATATTAATGATATTGAGGTGTTAAAATGAATCGTGTTTCGATTATAGTTCCAGTTTATAATACTAGTAAGTATTTAAAAAAATGTTTAAATTCACTTATAGAACAAACTTATGAAAATATTGAAATAATAGTTGTGGATGATGGTTCTAAAGACAATTCTTTAGAAATAGCAAAAGAAATAGCAAAAAAAGATAACAGGATAAAAATATATAGTAAAGAAAACGGGGGACTATCGAGTGCTAGAAATTATGGCATACAAAAGTCTAGTGGAAAATACATAGGATTTATCGATAGTGATGATTATGCAAGCAAAAATATGTTTAGCACTCTAATAGAAATGCTTGAAGATAATAATGCACAAATAGCTGTATGTGGTTGGTATTTGGTAGAGAATGATATTATAAGGGAATGCAATTTCAAATCCGAAAGAAAAGTATTGACAAGTGAACAAGCTACGGATATGCTACTTAATCATGTGAGTTTTGATAATTTCGCATGTAATAAATTATTTGATAAAAACTTATTTGAAAATATTAAATTCCCAGAAGGAAAATTTTTAGAAGATTTATATACAATATATAAATTAATAAATAAGTCTGATAAAATAGTTGTAGATTCAACGCCATTGTACTACTACGTATTACACGAAAATTCGATTACAAGCAATTTAAACAAGGAAGTTAATATAGAAACATTTGATGCCTTTGAAAATAGGAAAAATGATTTACTAATTATGTATCCAAAGTTATCAAATAAAATTAAATCGAATTATTTTACAGCATGTAAAACATATTTTATTACATCAATAAACAGTAAAACTAAACATAAAGATTTTGAAAGAAAAATGATTAGACAAATGAGAAACAATATAAGGTATGTATGGTTAGATGATTCTATACCTGCAAGGGTAAAAATTAGTTCAACATTAATATCTATATTTACATACACATATTTTAAGGTGATAAAATGAAAGAAGAATCAAGAACAAAATTATCAATAAAAAATGTATCGTTTTCGTTAATAACACAAATTTTAACGATTTTTCTAAACTATATTTGTCGTTTCATATTTGTAAAGACATTATCTGAAGAATACTTAGGAGTTAATGGGTTATTTACAAATATATTGACAATATTTTCATTAGCCGAATTAGGAATTGGTAGTGCGATTATATATGCAATGTATAAACCGATTGCTGATAATGATGAAGAAAAAATAAGAAAATATATGAATTTTTATAAAAAGTGCTATAATATTATAGCGTTAGTCATATTAAGCGTAGGATTAATTATTATTCCAAATTTAAAGTTTTTTATTAATGAAGGAGCGGTTATAGAGCATTTAAATTTAATATATGTGTTATATTTACTTGATAGCGTATTTTCTTATCTTTTCGTATATAAATCCTCAATATTAAATGCAATGCAAAAGAATTATATATGTAATTATTATCAAATAATTGGTAAGATAATTATGACAATTTTAATGAGTATTTCATTAATAATATTTAGAAATTTTATAGTCTATTTAACCATACAGATTGCATTTAAACTAATAATTAATATTTTAATTTCCATTAAAGCTGATAAACTATATCCATATATAAAAAATACAAAAGGATATAACCTAGAAAAAAAAGACAGCAGACAAATTTTTAAAAATGTGTATGCACTTTTCTGCAACCAAGTGGGTACGGTTATTATAAATGGGACAGATAACATAATAATTTCTAAATATGTAAATCTAATAGCTGTAGGATTATACTCAAATTATTGTTTGGTAATCAATGCATTAAGCAATTTTATAGGGCAAATATTTAACGCTATTGTAGCAAGTGTAGGAAATTTGGCAGTTAAGGAAGAAGCCTCTAAAACATACGATTTATTTAAAAAAGTGCATTTTATAGATTTTATAATATCATCATTTTGTGTGGTTATGACATCAAGTTGTATAAACACATTTATACAGTTATCATTTGGTAAAAAATATTTGCTAGATAATTTTACGGTAGTGATTATCATGATAAACTTTTATTTACTATCTATGAAAAATGTCATCGGTACATTCAAATATGCACTAGGAATATTTTGGAACGATAAATATAGCACAATAATAAGAGCAATAATAAATTTAGTATTATCAATTATTTTTGTAAAGCAGTATGGAATTGTAGGTGTATTCTTAGGAACACTAATAAGTGATTTGTTAACAACATTTTGGTATCAGCCGTATATTCTATATAAAAAAGGGTTTAAGGTTTCTTGGAAAAACTATCTAGTTGATTTTTTTAAATATACTTTTGTAACATGCATAATTATTATATTAGTTTTATTTATAAAAAAATATATTACTGTTTCAAGTTTACTTCTAAAATTACTATTAGAAATATTAGTGGCATTTATAATATATGCCGCAATTATAATATTGATATATAAAAATTCTGAATACTTTTCATACTTAAAAAACATTGGTAGTCAATATACGAAAAAAATTTTTAAAAGTAAAATAAAATAAGCTTTATTTTAAAAGAATATTTATGATTTTTAGTCATAAATATTTTTTTATTTTTTTGATTTTATGATATAATAATTCTGATTTTAATAGGAGTTTGATATCATGAAAAAAGAAAGAAATTATTCATTAGATTTATTAAGAATTATATCTATGTTAATGATACTTACATTACATTACTTAGGCAAGGGTAATGCTTTAACCATACAATCAAATATGAAATATGTTGTTTGGTTCATGGAAATAGCGTGTATGATTTCAGTTAATCTATACGTATTAATAAGTGGTTATTTTTTAATAGATAGTAAATTTAAAATTAAGAAATTCATTAAATTATGGATAGAAGTGTTATTTTATTCAATAACTATGTTTATTGTAGCAATTATATCGTGCAAAGGAATGCCATCATATGGAATAGGAGCGACATTTTTACCAATATCTATAAAGGTATATTGGTTTATTACTGTATACCTTTTAATGTATCTTTTGTCTCCATACCTAAATATATTGATAAAAGGCATGAATCAAAAAAGTCACGCGTTATTAATTGCAATAAACGTTTTTATATTTTCAGTAATGGTTCTAATATTGCCAGAAGGTGCATCACTTGATGCAACAAATGGATATGGAATTATATGGTTTATAATACTTTATTTAGTAGCAGCTTATATAAGAAAGTATCTTGATAACTTTAAACCTAAAAAAATATACTTAATATTAATTTATATATTTATTACGTTAATATGCATGCTATCAAAAACAATAGGAAGTAATGTTTTCTCTAATAGTATTGAAATACTAACTAGAATAGATAGGATATATCAATATAATTCAGTATTAATATTTATAAGCTCTTTATGCGTATTCTTTATCTTTAAAGGATTAAATATAAATGGGAAAAATATATCTAAATTTATAGGTGTAGTAGCATCTTGTACTTTTGCAGTATATTTAATACATGAAAATGTGTATATGAGAGAAACATTATATAAAGGAATTTTTAATTCTTTAAAATATGCAGAAAGTGGAATATTATATTTTATATTAGATTACATATTCTTTACAATATCAGTATTTACATCATGTGTAATTATTGACTTAGTAAGGCAAAAGTTATTCAAATTTATATCAAGCACAAAATTATTTATTAAAATAGAAAAAATATTTGATATAATAGTGAAAAAAGTTGATAATTTGTTTGAAAGAGTATTGATAAGGAATGAAAAAGATAATATATAGTATTTTAGTTATATCTTTAATGATAGTTATATTTTTATTTTCTAACCAAGAAGCTAATCAATCGACTAAAGTTAGTAATGGGGTAATTGATAGAACAGTAATAAAAATATATGAGTTTTTTAATAAAAATGCAACAGAATCTAAAATATCAGAAATTAAAGAGATTGCTGTTTTCCCAATAAGAAAATTAGCACATTTGTCAGTATATTTTATATTAGGAATATTAGTACTTCTACTAATGAAAGAATTTAAATTAACATATAAGGATATGATAATAGTTTCTACGTTGATATGTATGTTATATGCATGTAGCGATGAAATACATCAGTTGTTTGTAATAGGTAGATCAGGAGAAGCAAGAGATGTGTTTTTAGATACATGTGGAAGTTTTCTTGGGATAGTATTAACAACATCAGTTATAAAGAAGATAACTTTGCGTAAAATGGATGAGTAAATCCATTTTTTATTGCATTATTTTTGAACAAGTGATATATTAGTACTCCATAAAAAAATAATTAATACTACATATTTCGACAAATTTATTAATAAATAAATACTAGAATTAATACATTATTATAAAAAGGAGAATAATTATGAAAGAACAAAAAAATTTGAATTCGAATCAACTATTGAAACTATTTTGTTGTGTAATGACTAAAAATGGTGAAACTAAATTTAATAGAGATAGACTAATGAAGACGATGTATGACTATAAAAACATAGAAGGCTTTGATTGCTTATTACATGATTTAACATATTCATCATATGACTCAGGCCTTTATTGTAGGCAATTAGATAAAAGCATTTTAGTGTTTAAGTTATGCGGCCTTTTGTACCATAGAGGAATAGAAACCAATGATACTATAAATATAAGTAGCTTATTAAATGAAGATAATTTAAATGGCAAGTATTTAAAATATACACCAATGATGGAAGAAATAGTATCTAGCTATTTAGAAAAGAACAAAACTTTATATAAAGCTTCTAATTATTAGGAATAACCATATTATATTTTTTACAAAAGCTTAAGTTTATGATATAATAAAAACCATATTTAAAGCGTGGTGAAAAAAATGGAAACTTTAGAAGGAATGCGTGTTCCTAAAGCTTTATCAAAAGAAGAAATAGAAGAATGTTTTAGAGAATATAAAAAAGGGAATCAACAAGCAAGAGAAAAAATAATTAATCATAATATACGTTTAGTGTATTACATTGTACTTAAACAATTTTCAAATATTAAAGGAAAAGATGATTTGGTACAAATAGGCTGTTTTGGATTAATTAAAGCCGTGGATAGTTATGAACTTGAAAAGGGAATTTCATTTGCAACGTATGCAACGAGATGCATATATAATGAAATTCTTATGTCACTTAGAAAAAGCAAAAAAGACATTAATAATGTAAATCTAGAAGATGTCTTAGCAGACTCTGATGATGGTGAATTAAAACTTGAAAATGTGCTTAAAGACATTAATGTGCATTTTGAAGAAGATTATGAAAAAAAAGAACTATTTAAAAAAATAAACGAAATTGTAGATTCGCTTTCAGAAAGGGATAGAACTATTGTTGAGCTAGCTTTTGGTTTTAAAAATAATAAAGTATATATGCAGCATGAAATTTCAAAAATAACTGGTGTATCGCAATCGTATATTTCTAGGATAGTAAGGGGAAATGTAAGTAGAATAGCGGCAGTTCTCAATAAAAAAGGATATATAGAGCTTCATGATGCTCAAATTAAAGAATTGGGATTAAAGTCTATATATGATTATTTAAAAAAATATTCAAAAGAAAAAGTAGACGAGGCAATAAAGTTATTACCAAATGAAGTACAAGAGTTAATTGAAGAAAAATTCTATCTTCTTCAAGTTGAACAAAGAGTTAAATTAATCTCTGAAATTAGAACACTTTTGGAAGGAAAAGTTATGAAGTATAATTCAACCCCAGTAATAGACAAAACAAAACCTTTAGAAGAGTCAAAAACAAATAAGCACCACAAATCAAGTATTAAATCAGAAGGGTCTGAATCAATCAAACAAAGCAAAGAGATATTAACTGAAAAAGAATATATTGAAATGCTTGAGATGTTGAAAAATAGTGGCTTTGATGAAATACTTAAAAGTTTATCACCTAAGGATGCTATTGTAGTATCCTTGAGTTTAGGATACGTTGATAATAAATATTTTTCAATTGAATCAATTTCAAAACTTTTAGAAATTCCAAAAAAAGAAATAGCAGAAATACTTAAAAATGTATTTTTAGAATATAAAAGAAGAATTAATATAGCTATAAATAGTATAATTGAAACAGAAAAAGTAAAAAAATATAGGAAATGATTATGATATACAAATTTAAATTAACAAAAAATAATATTTATAAATATTAATATACATGATATACTTTTATATAGGATTAGGAGTATTTTATGAAAATAATAAAAAAAATAGTACCAATAATATTTATAGTAATATTTGCAATAGTTTTATCAATATTATTCTTCTTTGATGGTATGGATTATCATTTAAAGAGAAATTTTTTGATACCAAATATAGCAATTTTAATATTTTTGATCATTCCATTATTTTCAATATATTATTTTTTACTAAATAGAAAAGATGAAATAGAGGATAAAAAATATAAAAAAAGCTTGATTTTAATAAGTACAATCATGTTTCTTATTGAAATTTTATTAGCGTATTTTATGTTTTTTTACACGGATTGGGATGTTTTAGCAATTAATGAGGCATCAAATTTATTTTTAAAAACTAATACACTTAAATCAAATTATTATTTAACATTATGCCCTAATAATATATTTATAACATTAATATACGTAATATTAAAAAACACACCATTATTAGGTAAAAATTATATGTTTATAATAATATTTAACTGTGTTTTAGTAAGTTTATCAGGAGTATTTACTAGTTTAACAGTAAGAAACATATTTGGTAATAGGAAAGCTATATTTAGCTACGTAATAATAATACCTGCAATCCTACTAAATCCTTGGTTTGTTATTCCGTATTCGGATACATTTACAATATTAATTCCAATATTAATATTATACTTTTATACAAAAAAGAATAAGAAGTGGTATTACTTTACAATAATTTCATTATTATCAGCATTTGGATATCTTATAAAGCCAACGACTATAATTATTTTATTAGCAATATTAATAGTGGAAATATTTAATATAAAAGGATATAAAATAAAAGATATTCTAATAGCGAGCTCATCAATAGTATTAGCAGTTTTACTATCGTACTCTGTAAATTTATATGCCTATGAAATTCTGGATTTTAGCAAGTCAATATACGCTAAGCCAACAAATATATATCATTTTCTAGCACAAGGGCAAAATGATTATACATCAGGAGCTTATAGTAAACAAGATGTAAACGAAACGATATCTCATGATGATAATTACAATATAGAAAAATTTAAGGCAAGGTTATTAAATAGGAACTTTGGAGAAACTGTAACATTTTTTACAAAAAAAACGCTACTTAACTTTAATGATGGAAGTTTCACATGGGGTAACGAAGGCGTATTTTTCTATAAAAAAATAGAAAGAAATAATATTATTTCTAACTATTTAGCTAATATATATTATAAAGATGGCAAGTACTATGATTTATTTATACAACTATGTAATTGTATATGGTTGCTTATATTATTTTTCTGTCCTTACATAGTATTTTGCAATAAAAATAAATATAACTTGGTAATAATGTTATCTATTATAGGAATAACTATTTTTGCAACAATATTTGAAGCTAGAACAAGATATTTTTACACTTATTTGCCAATATTTATAGTTTGTGCAATTAGTGGAATTACACAGCTAAAAGAAAAATTAAAAACCCTAAAAAAGTAATTTGAATGTTTTGCCATCTACATCTATTATCTTGTCTTCCTTTAGATGCTTTAATTCTCTCATCAATGCACTTCTATCTGAAGAAAGATAATCCGCAAGATCTGATAAACTCATATCAAGTTTAAAAGACTTGCTATTTTTTTTCCTAGAAGTCATTTTAAAGTAATCTAGCAATTTCTCCCTTATAGTTTTTTTTGTAAGTAGTTGAATTCTTTCATAATTTTGATTTAATTTATACATCATTATTTGAAATATATTATCTATAAATTTATTATGGTAAGGACAGTTTTTGGCACATCTATTTATTGCTCTATTGTAATCTATGAAAATAACTTCACATTTTTCAGCAGCTACAATAGATAACTCACCACTTCTATCAGCAATCATATTAGATTCAAATATATCACCACTTTGAAGAGTGACAATAATTGATATATTGCCATTGTAATCAGACTTTATTACATTAGCTCTGCCAGATTGAAATATGCATAATATTTCAGTATTAGATAGATTAGACATTATAGTTACACCCTTATTAAAAAATCTAACATTTGAATTAAAGCATCTCAACATCTGTACTTTTTCATCATCGCTGATACCTAAAAATGCATTCATGAGTAATCACCAAAAATATTTTATCAAAAAATGTAAAATGTTGCAATTGCAACAGCAATATTCTTGAAATAGTGCTATCATGATTACGGTAATATGATATAGGAGGAGTAGTATGAAGGTAATCAAAAGGGATGGAAGTTCAGTAGACTTCGATGCCGAAAAAATAAGAATAGCAATTGGAAAAGCTAATAGCCAAGTTGCTGAAGAAGAGGACACTACAGAAGAAGATTTAGCGTCTTCAACTCAAATAAATAATATTATAAAATATGTAGAAGGGTTAAGAAAGAAAAGAATACTTGTAGAAGACATACAAGATATAATAGAAATGAAACTAATGAACATCGGTAAATATAAGTTAGCAAAAGAATACATAACCTATAGATACACAAGAGCATTAGTAAGAAAAGCTAACACTACAGATGAATCTATTATGAGTTTAATTAGAAATAACAACAAAGAAGTTATGGAAGAAAACTCAAACAAAGACGCTTATGTAGCATCTACGCAAAGAGATTTAATAGCAGGAGAAGTTTCTAAAGACTTAACAAAAAGAATACTTTTACCAGCCAAAATAGTCGAGGCACATGAGGAAGGAATATTGCACTTCCATGACATGGACTATTTTCTACAGCCAATATTTAACTGCTGTTTGATAAATATCGGAGACATGCTTGACAACGGAACAGTTATGAATGGAAAACTAATAGAAACACCAAAATCATTTCAAGTTGCTTGCACAGTTACAACACAAATAATTGCAGCAGTAGCAAGTAGCCAATACGGTGGACAATCTGTTGAGCTTAGACATTTAGGAAAATACTTGAGAAAAACTCATGATAAATACGAAAAACAAATGACTAAAAAATATAAAGACAAATTATCTAAAGAACTTATTGAGGAAATAGTGTCAGACAGAATGAAAGTAGAACTATCAAGTGGAGTTCAAACAATGCAATATCAAATAAATACTCTTATGACAACAAATGGCCAATCTCCATTCGTAACATTATTCATGTATTTGGATGAAAACGACCCATATATCGAAGAAAATGCAATGATATTTGAAGAAGTTTTACGCCAACGTTATGAAGGAATTAAAAATAAAGAAGGCGTTTATATAACTCCAGCATTTCCAAAGTTGATATATGTTCTAGATGAGAACAACTGCCTAAAAGGCGGTAAATATGATTACCTAACTAAACTTGCTGTAAAATGTAGCAGCAAAAGACTTTACCCAGACTATATAAGTGCTAAAAAAATGAGAGAGAATTACGAAGGAAATGTATTTAGTCCAATGGGTTGTAGAAGTTTCCTATCTCCATGGAAAGATGAGAACGGAAATTACAAATTTGAAGGAAGATTTAATCAAGGTGTAGTTTCAATAAACTTGCCACAAATTGGTATAATAGCAGATAAAGACGAAGAAAAATTCTGGAAATTATTGGACGAAAGACTAGAGCTTTGCAAAGAAGCTTTAATGTGCCGTCACTATGCACTTTTAGGAACTAGTAGTTCAGTAAGTCCAATTCATTGGCAATATGGTGCAATAGCAAGACTTGGAAGAGACGAAAAAATAGACAAATTGTTAAAAAATGGATATTCAACTATATCATTAGGATACATTGGGCTTTACGAAGTAACTAAACTTATGAAAGGTGTATCACATACTGATAGTGAACATGGTGGCACAGAATTTGCACTTAAAGTTATGAATAAATTAGCAGATAAGTGTAAAGAATGGAAAGAAGAAACTGGCCTTGGATTTGGACTTTATGGAACACCTGCAGAAAGCTTATGTTATAGATTTGCTAAAGTAGATGAACAAAAATTTGGAAAAATTAAAGATGTAACTGATAAAGGTTATTATACAAATTCATATCATGTAGATGTAAGAGAAAAAATAAATGCATTTGATAAATTATCATTTGAGAGCCAATTCCAAAAAATCTCATCTGGTGGTGCAATAAGTTATATTGAAGTGCCTAATATGCAAAATAACCTAGAAGCAATGGAAGAAGTAGTTAGATTTATCTATGATAACATTCAATACGCTGAATTTAACACCAAGAGTGATTATTGCCACGTATGTGGTTTCGAAGGTGAGATAATAATTAATGATGATAATGAATGGGAATGTCCAATTTGTCACAATAAAGATCACAGTAAAATGAATGTAACCAGAAGAACATGTGGATATTTAGGTGAAAACTTTTGGAATGTTGGAAAGACAAAAGAAATTAAAGCTCGTGTACTTCATTTATAGGTGAATTATGTATTACGGTAATATAAAAAAGTGTGACATTTCAAATGGCACAGGTGTAAGAGTAGCACTTTATGTATCAGGTTGTAGGAACTGCTGCAAAGGCTGCTTTAATCCAGAAACATGGAATTTTAAGTATGGTAAAGAATTCACTGATAAAACATTAAACGAAATAATTAAAGCATGTGCTCCAACATATATAGAAGGCTTGACAATAGTAGGCGGAGAACCTTTTGAACCAGAAAATCAAGAAACAGTTTATAATATTATAAAGGAATTCAAAAGGAACTATCCAGAAAAAAACATTTGGATATTTTCGGGATACACAATAGATGGTCAAATAAAGCAATGGTGTGATGAATTGCCATATACAAAAAATATATTAAAAAATATAGATGTTCTTGTAGACGGTAAATTTGTTGAAGAACTAAAAGATCCAGATTTAGGCTTTAGAGGGTCATCAAATCAAAGAATTATCAATGTAAAAGAAACTTTAAAGAAGAAAAAAATTATTTTAAGTGAAAAGCAAAGAAATAAGGAGATAAAAAAAGTATGGAAGTAGATATAAAAAAATTAAATAAAAATGCAATTATTCCAACATGTGGAACAGAATATTCTGCAGGATATGATTTATATGCATGTATAGATGATGCAGTTACTATAAAACCAAATGAAACAGTATTTATAAAAACAGGAATTGCTATGTCTATACCTAAAGGGTATGCAGGATTTATATACGCAAGAAGCGGACTTTCTACTAAAAGAGACTTAGCTCCAGCAAATAAAGTCGGTGTAGTTGATGCAGATTATAGAGGAGAAATAATGGTAGCACTTCACAATCACGGATTGTCTAATCAAACAGTAGAAAATGGTGAAAGAATAGCACAAATGGTAATCGCACCATTTTTGAAGGTCGAATTTAAAGAAGTTGAAGAACTTGATTCTACTGTAAGAGGAACAAATGGTTTTGGTTCAACAGGTTCAAAATAGGCATAAAATGCCTTTTTTTGTTGAAATAAGAAGAATATAATGATATACTTTAGGCATAGAATTAAATAGGAGTGATAGTATGAAATGTAACAAATGTGGAACTGAAAATCCACAAGACAGCAAGTTTTGCTATAACTGCGGAACCAATTTGGCAGAACAAGCTAATGTAAATGAAAGCAAACCCGAAAGTCAAGCAATAACAAATAATCAAAATATTACAAGTCAATCAACGCAACAAACTGTAATAAAAGAGCAAGTAACAGAGCCAGTTAAACAACCAGTACAATCATCACAAAATATAAGTAAAACAGGTTCAATAGTGTTATTAGTACTAAGTGTATTAGGATTAAATATCGTAGGTATAGTACTTAGTATAATTTCTTTGACATCATTTAATGATGCTGAAAGGCTAACTGATAATAACGCAAAAAACCAAAAAATAAAAACAGGTAAAACATGTAAAATGGTAGCAATGATATTAGTAATATTAGAAGCAATAGTTTCTATTGTTACTATAATAGTAATTGCAGTAACTGCTGGATCACTATTTGACACAATAAAACAAGATATAAACAATTCTTATAAGAATGCAACAATAAGCGATGATGACGATGATAATGATTACTATAGTAGTAAGAGTTCAAACTCAAAATCTTACTCAAGAAGTTCAAGCTATTATCCAAGCAGTTCAAAAACAAACAGTTCATCATCATATCAACCAAGTTCAAGCGATAATGTAGTAACATGTACGGCGACAACTGAAATAGGAACTTTATCATATACTGGTACATTTAAAAACGACAAGCTAACAAGTTTAACTGGGCAATACAAAGTTGATGTTTCTAATTATACAGATGAAGAAATAAATGCAATAAAAGAAAGTGCAAGCTGTGATGATGGAGTAGATACATGTGATATTTATAAAGCAGGTAACTATTTATATGTTTCACAACAACTTAATTTTTCTTCATCAACAGATGAATTGGAATTAAGTGATGATTATAGTTTAACATCAAGTACAACTCCAACAGAATTTAAAACTTTATTTACAACGGTAGGCGCTACTTGTAGATAATATTTAAGGAATGAACAATCATTCCTTTTAATTTGACAATTTCATGAGGAAAAATATATAATTACATATAGGATGTGATTTTTATGAAACCAGAACTAGAAAGTAGTATAATTCCATATATAAACTATATAATGTCAACAATACCAAATAATCTAACTCCTCTTGAAAAAGTGAGATATATCTATATCGAATTAGGAAAAATATTTAGTTATAACTATAGAATTATGGTTGATGAAAGCATTGCTGAAGAAAGAATAAACTACGAAGCACCAGAAATTAGTAGATACCAAACATGTTATCAAATAAGTGAAATACTTACAATGCTCATAAATGGTGCAGATTGTAAGTGTAAGGCAAATGTTGTACAAAGAACTTTAGAAAATAGAAGATATGCAAATGAACATGTAGCAACTGAGGTACAGTTTGATGATGGAATGAAAATTATGTTGGATTTAACATTGGATTTACCAAATATTCAGTCAGGAATGAGAACAAAGGAATTTGGATATACAAGTGATGCGTTAGGAACTTATGATATTATATCTCAACGTGAATGTGAAAAAATGGATAAAAAGCTAGAATTTATAAATGATAAGTATACTGATGACCAAATAATGGAATTTAAAGAACAACTAGCTAATGTTAATTACAATGGTATGTCAAAAGCTAAAATAATTGATTACAAAATAACAAAAGCCAAAGAACAATTTTCTAAAAACTTTAAAGGAAATCATGAAGCTGTAAGGTATATGTATACCTTATTATCAAGCATTTTAAGTGAAGATGAAAGGGCAGATTTTAAACAATATAATCTCTCATATGGAAATCCAAATGATTTAAACCTAATCTCTATTTATTCATTTAAAGATCAAGATTTATACTACAGTTATTCAAATGAAATAGGATTAAATAAAATAACTATTCAAAATATTCGCAATTTATTAAATAATGGTTGGATGACAAATAGTAAAAGCCTATATGATGTTATAGGTAAGGAACCAGAAGAAAAAAGCAAAACTATGTAGAGTGTTAATTCACTCTTTTATTTTCACAAATTGCTATTACATAATCATGCATATCATTTATAAAATAAGCTGACACATTTTTATCGCTGCATATAACAATGTCATCATTAATCGTAAATTCAACATCTTTAATCATGTTAAGGTTGCTTCCTTTCATTTTAAAATAGGCTTCTTTAAGCGTATATATTTGAAATAATCTTTTTTCAATATCATTATTAGAAGATAATATATACAATTGTTCCTTATCAGTAGCAAAATGCCTTATATTTTTAATAGAAGTTTCCCTTATCTTTTCAATATCAACGCCTATTTCATTATTTGAAATTGTTGTTATTATATATTCAAAAGAATGACTAATATTATAATAAAACCGATTACCACTAATATAAGGCTTGCCATAGTCATTAATTTCAAAAGTTAAATCACTATAATTAATATGAAAATTTTCATTTATCAGTTCAGATAATATAATTTCACCTACAATAGAAGAAGAAATTTTATCTATCCTTCTATATTTTGATATTTTTAATTTCTTAGCTGCATAAATATAATTATAAAAACTTTTAAGGTAATTACCACCATAATAATTTATATTTCGTATCTTATATATCATAGGAACATCTCCAAAATAATTATATATAATAATAATTTATTTTACAATTAAAAAAAAACGAGTTTATAATATTAAAAAAAACCAACAAAAAATATATATGGTATAATAAAAACAGAGTAATAAAGGTAGGAGTATTAGTATGAAAAGAAGATTATTTTGCGATATAAGTCCAGCTTGCTATAAAATATCAGTTGAAAAAGAGATAATGCTTAGGAATATAAAAAATTTATTGAGTAAGGAAAAAATAGCTAAAACTAGATTAAATGAAGAACTTCCAAATATTGTAAAAGGGCATAGTTCAATATTGATTAGAAAATTAAATGGGGTTGACATAAAACTTCAAGAAAATAAAGTTACAAATATAATGTTGGCGTGCAATAAAGTAAATGGTATAATCATACATCCAGGTGAAACATTTTCATATTGGAAAACGATAGGAAGAGCAACTAAGAAGAAGGGGTATAAAGAAGGACTAGTTATCGGAAGAAATGGAATGGGGTCGGGGTATGGCGGAGGATTATGCCAAATGGCCAATATGATACACTGGCTTGTACTCAACAGTCCATTAGAAGTTACAGAACTTCATCACCACTCCGATGCTTTATTTCCTGATGAAAGAAGAAGAGTGCCTTTTGGTACTGGAACCTCAGTTTTTTATAATAACATAGATTATAGATTTAAAAATAATACAGACCAAGATGTCCAGTTGTTAGTTTGGATTGAAAACGGTGAATTGTGTGGAGAATTAAGAAGTGAAAGAGAATACCCATGTAGATATAAATTAGTAGAAGAAAATCACCATTTTAAAAAAGAAAATGACAAGTATTTTAGAATATCACAAGTTTATAGAATAGTAATAGACAAACTAACAAATGAAGAATTATATAAAGAATTAATCTTAGATAATCATTCTGAAGTAATGTATGATTATTCATTAATTCCAGAAGATCAAATAAGGAATGATTAAAATGATAATAAATAAAATAAAAAAAGTAGTAGAAAAAACTCCAAATAAAATTGCGTATAAAGTTGATAATGATATCATCACATATAAAGAATTATGGAATTGTGCAAATGAAACCGCAGATATACTGAAATCAAAAGTAGACTCACCCGTAATTATATATGGTAATAAAGAGATAAATGTTATAAAATCTATTATATCCTGTCTTTTGGCTGGAAGAACTTATGTACCAATTGGAATATGTACACCACTTCCACGATTAAAAAAAATTGTCGAATTGACTAATTCAAAACTTATTTTAACAGATGAGGATATATCAATAGAAGGTGTAGAGTGTTGTAAATTAGATAATCTAAAATGTATTGCAAAAACCAATGCTAAACAAAGCAAAGAAAATGAATTTGTTTATATAATTTTTACATCAGGAAGTACTGGCGAACCTAAAGGTGTTCCAATTTCAAAAGAAAATTTAGAAAACTTTGTATCCTGGATAAGTAATTTAAAACCACTATGTGAATATAAGGATATTGTAGTATTAAATCAGGCAAGCTTTAGTTTTGATTTGAGCGTAGCTGATTTATACTACTCATTATGCAATGGTCATACATTAGTTGCATTAAACAATGACATTCAAGAAAACCTATGTGAAATGTATGAGCTTATGAAAAATATAAATGTCGCTGTAATGACACCAACATTTATGAAAATATGCTTGTTAAATAAAGAATTTAATGCAATAAACTATCCAAATTTAAAATGTGTATATTTCTGCGGAGAATCATTAGAAAATAAATTGGTAAAAAAATTATTTACTTCATTTCCCAATATCAATATAATAAATGCTTATGGTCCAACAGAAGCAACATCAGCTGTTTCTGCAATAAATATTACAAAGCAAATTGCTGATAGTGAAGAATTGCTTCCGGTAGGTGAGATGAGTAACCTAGCAACTGAAATTGAAATAATAAATAACGAAATTGTTTTAAAAGGGAAAAGTGTTTTTAACGGTTACTTAAATAATATAAAAGGTGGGCATTATGTTGAAAATAAAATAAATTGTTACAAAACAGGAGATTTAGGTTTTATAAAAGATAATAAATTATACTGTAAGGGTAGAATTGATAATCAAATTAAATATAAGGGCTATAGAATTGAATTGAGTGACATAGAACATAATTTATCTGAAATAAAAGGTATCGAAGAATGTGCAGTTGTTGCCAAGTTAAATGAAAATAATACAGTAAAAACTATTAAGGCATTTGTTGTTGGAAATAACGTTCAAGTAGAAGATGTGAAAAAAGAATTAGAAAATCGAATCCCTGGGTATATGATGCCAAAAACGATAAAAATAATTGAAAAACTTCCAGTTAATCAGAATGGCAAACTTGATAGAAGGGCTTTAAGAGAATTATGATAAATAGTAAAATTAATGTAGAAAAATTATTGTATGAGATATGTGAAGATGAATTGGTATACGAAAAAGATATAGACTTAGTTGAATCCGGATTATTAGATTCATATGCTTTTATAGAATTATTTTCACGCTTAGAAGATTTTGGAATAAATATACAACCTACAAGAATAGATAGAAAAAAACTCAGGACTGTTAAAGGCATTGAAGAATTAATTGAAGAAACAAATAAAAATAGAATGTAAGAATGTTAATATTTACATAAAACATAAGAGAGTTGAATAATAAATTCAGCTTTTTTTATGTCTTTTTTTATATAACGAATCATAAATTTTACTAGAGGTGAATTATGTTTCAAAGAAATTATAATAAAAAAATAAGTATAGTATTAATTGGGATATTTGCATTATTCGCTCTAATTATTTTCAAAGTTGGATACATACAATTGGTTGATTATAAAAAACTAAACACATTAGCAACCTCTCTTTGGAGTAGAAATTTACCAATAGAAGCTTCGAGGGGACTAATAACAGATAGAAATGGTGTGGTTTTAGCAAACAATGTTACAACCACAAGTTTAGTATTAATTCCAAATCAAGTAGAAAATAAAGAAGAAGTAGCAGCTAAACTTGCCGAAATATTAGGAGTTACCTACGAAGAAATGTATAAGCATGTAAGCAAAGTTACCTCAATAGAAAGAGTACACCCAGAAGGAAGAAGATTGAGCTATGAAATAGCGGATAAAATAAGCAGTTTAAAGTTAAAAGGTGTATATCTAGTAAAAGAGTCAATGAGAAATTATGTATACGATAAAATGCTTTCGCATGTATTAGGATATGTTGGAATTGATAACCAAGGATTAAGCGGATTAGAACTAGAATACGAAGAATATTTAACTGGATCAGAAGGCGCAATTAAATATTTTAGTGATGCCAAAGGCAGCAGACTAAAATTAAATGAAGTATATGTTCAGCCACAAAACGGAATTAACATAGAGCTTACTATTAACTACGATATACAAGCAAGTGTAGAAAGAGAATTAGACAACGTTGTAGCAAAATACAATCCAGATCAGGCTTTAGCAATAGCAATGGACCCTAATACAGGTGAAATACTAGCAATGAGTAGTAGGCCAAACTTTTCGCCAAGTAATTATCAGGATTATACAATAGAAGAAATAAACAGAAATTTACCAATTTGGTCTACATATGAACCAGGATCAACTTTCAAAATAATTACATTGTCTGCATCTATAGAAGAAGGAGTTGTAGATTTACTTAATGAACACTTTTATGATGGCGGAGGTGTACAAGTAGAAAATGCAAGGATAAAGTGTTGGAAAGCAGGAGGACATGGAGATCAAACATTTTTACAAGTAGTAGAAAACTCGTGCAACCCAGGATTTGTAGAACTTGGACAGCGTCTGGGAAAAGAAAAGCTATTCTCATATATAGATAAATTTGGATTTGGTAAAAAAACTGGAATAGATTTAAACGGAGAAGGCACGGGAATCATATTTAAATTAGATAGAGTTGGTCCAGTAGAACTTGCAACTACATCTTTTGGCCAAGGTGTTTCAGTTACTCCTATACAACAGATAACTGCAGTATCAGCTGCAATAAATGGTGGAAATTTATTAAAACCATACATTGTAAAAAGACTTGTCGAACCTGAAACATCATCAATAATAAAAGAAAATAAACCAACTGTAGTAAGACGTGTTGTAAGTGAAAAAACAAGTGAAATGGTAAGATTTGCACTCGAAAGTGTTGTTACCAATGGAACTGGTAGACCGGCATATATAGATGGTTATAGAGTAGGTGGAAAAACAGGAACAGCACAAAAAGTAAATAACGGTGCATACATGGTAGGAAACTACATAGTGTCATTTATAGGTTTTTTGCCAGCAAATAATCCACAAGTAGTTGTATATGTAGCCATAGATAATCCAAAGGGAGTAACACAATATGGTGGAACAGTAGCGGCTCCAGTAGCAAGAACTATATTGCAAGATGCAATAACGGCATTAAATATAAAAAAACAAGATGGTTCAACCGAAAAAAAATATCAATGGAATGAAATTAAACTAGCAACTGTACCAAATGTTATTGGGAAAAACAAAAAAGAAGCACAACAACTGTTAAAAAACTTTACAATCGAATATTCGGGAACCGGAGATTATGTTTTAGAACAATCCCCTAGTGAAGGTAGTAGAATAGCGGAAAACGGAAAGGTAAGGGTGCTTTTAGGAAATGAGAGTTCAAACTGATTCAAGAAAAGTTAAACCTGGTGATACATTTATAGCCATAAAAGGCGAAAAATATGATGGCCATGATTTCATAGAAAATGCTATTACAAATGGAGCATCAAAAATAATAGCAGAACATGGTGATTATAGAGTTTATACTAGAATAGTAAGCGATACCAAAAAATATTTATATTATTATTTAAATAAGCTTTATGGTGAAGAAATGAGTAAAATGAATATTATAGGAGTAACTGGAACAAATGGTAAAACAACAACAGCATTTCTTATTTATAAAGCCTTAAATATGTTAAATCAACCATGTGCTTACATTGGAACAATAGGATTTTATAGGCAAAACAAAGTTATGGAACTAGATAGAACCACGCCAGAAGTAGCGGACATTTACAATATGATTTTAGACTGCATTGAAAACGGTGTATTTAATGTAACAATGGAGGTTAGCAGTCACGCCCTTGCTATGGGAAGAGTAAAAAACTTAAAATTTAACACAGCAATATTTACAAATCTTACAGGAGATCATTTAGACTTTCACAAAACATTTGAAAATTATGCGTTAACAAAAAAACAACTTTTTGAGCAAATAACTTTAGATGGATGTGCTATAATAAATAGTGATGATGAAAATGCACATATTATGTTAAATCCTAAAAATAAAAATATAACATATGGATTTTCAGCAGATGATTATCGAATTTTAAGATATTTTTATGATAAAAACGTTATGAAGTTTGATTATAAATTTAAAGATATAACACACAATGTTACAACAAAACTCTTAGGAAAATATAATATATATAATTTAATGTCATTAATTATAGCTCTTGAAAGTATGGGTCTTGATACTCATCAAATTATGGATACAGTAAAAGAATTAGAATCACCAAGTGGTAGATTTGAGGTTTTAAAATATGGTTCAAACAGAGTTGTTATAGATTACGCACATACTGTTGATGCTGTAAATAATGTGTTAAATACTGCAAAAGAATTTTCAAGAGGCAAAATATATAGTATAATTGGTTGTGGTGGAGATAGGGACAAAACGAAAAGATCAGACATGCTAAGAAGTGCTCTGGAACTATCGGACAAAGTTATAATTACAAATGATAATCCTAGAACCGAAGATGAATTAAGCATAGTAAGAGACATGTTGAAAGGAAACGAAGAACATGGTTGCTATGAAATATTGCTTGACAGAGAAGAAGCAATAAAAAGAGGAATATCTTTTTTGAAAGATAATGATACCTTAATGATTTTAGGTAAAGGACATGAAAATTATCAAATAATAGGGGATAAAAAATATCACCATGATGATAGAGAAGTAGCTTTGCAATATATTAAGAAGAGGTGATTATTATGCTAATGCTAACAAAATCAGTTTTAGCAATGATGATAGGCTTTTTGCTTTCAACATTAACTGGATTAATATTAATACCAGTATTGAAGAAATTAAAAGCAGGTCAAAGAATAAGTATATACGTAAAAGAAAGCCACGCAAAAAAAGCAGGCACTCCTACAATGGGAGGATTAATATTTATAATACCAACACTGCTTACAACAATAATTTTATTTTTGCTTGGTAAAATGGAGTTTAGTACAAACTTAATAATAGTGGTATTCGTTATGTTAGCATACGCAATTGTTGGTTTTATAGATGACTATTTAATAATAAAAAGAAAATCAAATTTAGGTCTTACAGAAATTCAAAAATTGTTTGGACAAATAATAATAGCAATAGTATTTTTCTGGTTATATATGAAAAGCGGGGCAGAAACACTGCTATGGATAGATGCACTAGGAATAAAAGTTAATATAGGATGGCTATACGGAGCCCTAGTGTTATTTTTCCTAGTAGGCTTTTCAAACGCTGTCAACATAACAGATGGCCTTGATGGATTAGCTGGGGGATTATCGGTTATAAGCTTTCTAGTTTTAGGAATAATTACTTGGGCAACTAGCTGGTTAGCGGGTTATGAAGATATAGCACTTTTCTGTTTTATATTAGTAGGAAGTTTAATGGGTTTCTTAATATTCAATACAAATCCAGCAAAGGTATTTATGGGAGATACTGGTTCGTTAGCATTAGGCGGAGTAATGGCAACTGTTGCTATACTTACTAGACACGAGTTATTACTAGTTGTAATTGCAGGAGTATTTGTAATAGAAACTTTAACAGTAATATTACAAATATTTTGGGTGAAAGTTTTGCATAGGAAACTATTTTTAATGACACCTCTTCATCATCATTTTGAAAAATTAGGCTGGGAAGAAAGAGATATAGTTAAATTATTTTGGGTTATTGGTTTAATATTTGGTATGGCTGCTATAACGTACGGAGTTTGGATATAGATGAAAAATAGAATTCCAAAACCCGATATAATTTTAGCTATTGCAGTAATAATCATATCAATATTTGGAATACTGATGATTTATTCATCATCATATATTTGGGCTGAATATAAATTTGATGATCCGTTTAAATATATGAAATCACAATCAATGTTTTTTATAATAGGTTTAGTACTGATGTACATAGTTAGTAAAATTCCCTATGAATTATATAAGAAGTATGCTTTAACATTATTAGGCGGTTGTATACTTCTTTTAATTTTAGTAATAATACCTGGAATTGGTACAGTAAGAAATGGTAGTAGGAGTTGGTTCGGTATTGGACCATTTGGTATTCAACCAAGTGAATTTACAAAACTTGCACTTATAATATTTATTGCAAAATATATGTCAAATTATCAAAAAGATGTTAAAACGTTTAAAAAAGGAATAGTACCTATATTAGGTATTACAATGCTCGTATTTGGACTTATAATGCTTCAACCTGATTTTGGAACCGGTGTAATAATAGTAATGACAATTATTGCACTTATGTATATAGGTGGAGTAAATATGAAATTCTTTATAATTGCTGGAATAGTAGGGGTAATAGGCGCAGTTGGCCTAATAGTAATAGCGCCTTATAGATTAAAAAGAATAATTTCGTTTATAAATCCATGGGAAGATCCATTGGGATCTGGGTTTCAAATAATTCAAAGTTTATATTCAATAGGACCAGGTGGTTTACTAGGAATGGGAATAGGGCAATCAATTCAAAAACATTTCTATTTACCAGAACCACAAACTGACTTCATATTTTCAATAATTTCAGAAGAATTTGGTTTTCTAGGAGTCGTGATAGTAGCTTCTTTACTCCTTACAATAATATATAGAGGGCTATCTATAGCTAAAAATGCCGACAATCTTTTTGCCAAATATATAGCATTTGGTATAACGTTCAGTATTGCATTTCAAGCAATATTAAATTTGATGGTTGTAGTTGGATTAATACCAGTAACAGGTGTAACACTGCCATTCTTAAGCTATGGTGGTAGTAGTTTGCTTATAAGTTTATCTTCTATGGGAATATTGTTAAATATAAGCAGATATCAAAGAAAATAAAGAATTATTAAGCATATACTTTATTAGTAAAATATAGAAACATATTTATAAATATGTTATAATGTTAAAGGTGAGAATATGAGAGTTATTATAAGTGCTGGTGGAACAGGTGGGCATATTTATCCTGCTCTTTCTATAATAGATGCGATTAAAAGAAACGAGAAAAATAGTGAAATATTATATATTGGTACCACTGACAGAATGGAAAAAGATATTGTCCCATCACTTGGGATAAAGTATGAATCAATAGAAATAAAAGGCCTTAAAAGAAGTTTGAGTTTCCAAAATATAAAAAATGTATCTTTGTTTTTTAAAGCAATAAAAAAATGTAAAAAAATAATTAGTGAATTCAAACCAGATATTGTAATAGGAGCCGGTGGATATGTTACAGTTCCAGTATTGATGGCTGCTAATAAAAAAAACATTCCCATCGTAATACACGAACAAAATAGCATTCCTGGTTTATCAAATAAAGTCTTAGCAAAAAAAGTTGAAAAAATCTTTGTTTCATTTAAAGATAGCAGCATATATTTTGATTCCAAAAAAACAGTATATTCTGGAAACCCATCTTCTGAAAGAGTACTAAATGCTAAAAAAGCAAACAAACAAGATTACGGGTTAAAACAAACTAAAAAGCTTGTGACAATAGTAATGGGTTCTTTAGGATCTGAAAAAATAAATGAAATGATGAAAAAAATAATACCGAATTTTAAAAATAAAAAGTACGAAGTATTATTTGTAACAGGTAAATCATATTACAAAGAATTTACAGAAAACTTTAAAATTCCAGATAATGTAAAAGTAGTTGAATATATTGAAAATATTGGTGGAATGCTAAAAAATACTGATTTAATGGTTTCACGCGCAGGAGCGTCAATGCTTATGGAACTTACTTTATTAAAAATTCCAACTATTTATATTCCTAGTCCATATGTTACAAATAATCATCAATATAAAAATGCGATGAGTTTGGTAGATAAAAAAGCAGCACTTATATTAGAAGAAAAAGACTTAAATGAAAATTCGCTAATAGATTTAATAGATAAAACTATTGACGATGATAAAAAAATTCAAGAAATCAAGAATAATTTATCTAATCTAAGCATAACTGGAAGTGGAGATATTATATATAACGAAATTAAAAAAATTGTATCGGAGAGCAAAAAATGAAGGAAGTTATAAATTTTATTAAAAAAAATAAAATAGGGGAATATAAAGAAAATGTTTCCTTAGCAAAATACACAACGTATAAAGTCGGTGGTAACGCAAAGGTGTTAGTTTATCCGAAAGATGAAGAAAAATTAATATTGCTTGTTGAATATCTTAGAAAGCAAAATATACTTCATAAGGTAATTGGAAATGGTTCAAATTTAATATTTTCTGACAAAGAATATAATGGTGTTATAATAAAATTAGATAATTTTAAAACATTAAAAATAGAAGATACTAAGATAACTGTTGGTGCAGCTTATAGTTTAATGAAACTTTCAAATAAAGCACAGAGTTTAGGACTTACTGGTTTAGAATTCGCAGCAGGAATACCAGGGACAATTGGTGGAAGCGTATACATGAATGCAGGTGCTTATAATAGTGATATGGGATATATAGTAAGCGAGGTTAGAGTATTAAATCCAAAATGTGAAATAGAAACGTTTTATAACAAAGATCTTAATTTTCATTATAGAACCTCTTTCTTCCAAACAAATAAAGATTATATTTGTTTAAGTGCTGTGATAATACTAAAACATGGTAAAAAAGAAAGTATAAAAGAGGTAATGGAAGATAGGAAGAAAAGAAGACTTTTGTCACAACCTCTAGAATATCCATCAGCAGGAAGTGTATTTAGAAATCCAGAAAATAATTATGCGGGTAAACTAATAGAAGATTCTGGACTTAAGGGATATTCAATAGGCGGTGCCCAAATTAGTGCAAAACACGCTAATTTTATAATAAACAAAGATAATGCAAGCGCAGATGATATTAGAAAACTAATAATGTTAGCAAAAGATACAGTATATAAAAATTATGGAATAGAATTAAAGGTGGAACAAGAATTCGTAAATTGGTGAGAGTGATAATATGGCAAAAACCGTAGAAAAAAAGAAAAAATTAAATATAGTAAGATTGTTTCTTGTAATATTAATATTATACTTAGTTGGATCATTAGTATTTAATATTTTAAATTCGAATGTAAAAAATATATATGTAATAAACAATAAATTAGTGAGCGACTGGGAGATAATAGAACTTGCCGGATTAGATAATTATCCGTCATTATTATTTACAAGTAGTAAAACTATGAAGAAAAAGATAAAAACAAACAAATTAATAAGTGATGTAAAAATAACTAAAAAACTAGATAGGAGTATAACACTAGATATTACTGAGTACCAAGCTTTATTTTATGACGAACTCGATAAGGTAACCGTTCTTTCTAATGGTGAAAAAATAAGTCAAAATAATATATATAACTTGCCAATATTGATCAATAATGTCCCAAAAGACACATACGACAGTTTAATAAAAAAATTTATACAAATAGATTTAGAAATAAAAGAAAAAATATCAGAAATAAAATACTATCCAAACGAGGTTGATGATGAAAGATTCATATTAACTATGAAAGATGGAAATTATGTATATATAACATTAACGAAAATTAAAAATATAAATAAATATAATGAAATATTACCATCGCTAGAAAATAAAAAGGGAATATTATACTTAGACTCTGGTCAATATTTTGAAATATTTAAGGATAATTAAAATGACTTCAATTACGTTTTGAAGCTTTTTTTATTGTAAAAATACTAAAAAGATGGTATCATATAATTGTATTAATTTATAAGGATGGTGGTTATATGAATTCTAATACTAGCCTATTCGATATTGATGAAGTTGTTGATATAGAATGTGAAAAAATACTAGAAGATGTGTTCGAATCACTTGAAGAACGAGGATATAATCCTATAAACCAATTAACTGGTTACTTATTAAGTGGTGATCCAGGATATATTTCAAATCATAGAGAAGCAAGAAGCAAAATTTGTTCTGTTGAAAGAGAACAAATAATAGAACATTTATTAAAAAAACAATATAGTAAATAATGAGATATTTAGGACTTGATTTAGGAACAAGAACTTTAGGAATTGCTATTAGTGATAGATCAAACCTAATTGCAAGTTCACTTGAAGTATTAAGATTTGAAAATGAAGATTATGATTCGTTATTAGAAAAAGTTAAATTAATAGTCGAGCAATATAATATAACTACTATAGTATTGGGACTTCCAAAAAATATGAATAACTCGCTTGGGTCAAGGGCAGAAGTGACACTTGAATTCAAAAAGAAGTTAGAAGATTATTTAAAAATAGATGTGTTTATGGAAGATGAAAGACTGACAACTGTGCAGGCAAATACATATATGTACCAAAATAACTACAGTAAGCAAAAAAAGAAAAAAACAGTAGATAGTATAGCGGCATGTATTATACTACAAACGCATTTAGATAAAAGAAAGGGATAGTAATATGAAAGATAAAAATAGTTTTACAGTATTCAATGAAGAGGGAAAAGAAATTAAATGTGATGTATTATTTACATTTGATTCAGAAGAAACAAATAAGAGTTATATAGTTTATACAGATAACACTTTAGATGAAAACAAAAATATAAAAGTATATGCTTCAATATTTGACCCTAATGATGATAACACTAAATTAGAGCCAATTGAAACAGAAAAAGAATGGAAAATAATTGAAACTATACTTGAAAGCCTTCAAGAAGAAGGTAATAAGAACGGCCAATAAGCCGTATTTTTTTGCAGTAGGTGAATTATGAAAACACTTAGAAATATTATGATTATTGCAGTTATTTTGCTTGCAATAGGAATGCTGTCTGTAAGCCTTTTTTACAAAATCGGGTTAAAACCAGTTAACAAGCATGATAACAGCTCAAAAATTGTTGAAATAAAGCAAGGAAGTACAACTTCAGAAATAGCAACTCTTTTAAAAAAAGATGGACTCATTAGAAACAAAGCAGTTTTTAAATTTTACTTAAAAGTCAAAAAAATAAATAATCTTCAAGCTGCAACTTATGAATTTAGTCCAAACATGAGTGTTGAAGAAATAGTCAATAAAATTTCAACCGGGGATAAATATATTGATAAATCAAAACAAGTTACAATTACATTTAGAGAAGGCCTTAATGTTAGACAAATAGCAACCATAATTGAAGAAAATACAAATAACACATACGACGAAGTATTAAAAACTATGGAAGATGATAGTTATATTGATTCTCTTATTAAAGAATATTGGTTTTTAACTGATGAAATCAAAAACAAAGATATATATTATCCTTTAGAAGGATATTTATTCCCAAATACATATATCTTTGAATCAAAAGATGTAGATGTAAAAACAATATTTAAGAAAATGCTAGATGAAGCAAATAAAGTTTTAACAAGCTATAAATCATCAATAGAAGGCTCTATTTACACAGTACACGAAATACTTACAATGGCATCAATAGTTGAACTAGAAGGCGTTGATAAAACAAGTAGAGATAAAATAGCAGGTGTTTTTTATGACAGAATAGCGTTAAATATGAGTTTAGGTAGTGATGTAACAACTTATTATGCATGGAAAGTTAATTTAAGTTCAAAAGATTTAACTAAGTCACAATATAATACATATAACCCCTATAATACTAGAGGCCCAAAAATGCAAGGCAAACTTCCAGTCGGACCAATCGCAAATCCTAGTAAGGAATCAATAAATGCTACATTAAATCCTGATTTAACTGGATATCTATATTTTGTAGCAGATTCTGATAAAAAAGTTTGGTATGCAAAAACAGCGGCAGAACATCAAAAAAATATTGCAGAGATTAAAAAGTTAGGAAAATGGCCAATTGAATAATTTAATAGAACAAATGGAAAATTATGCCAAACTAGAGAGAATACCTATCATGACAAGTGAAGGTATTTCTTTCGTAGAAAAGTATATAAAAGAAAACAAACTAAAAAACATTTTAGAAATAGGAAGTGCTATTGGATACTCTGCAATCAAGATGGCACTTATAGATAAAGATATACATGTAACGACAATAGAACGCGATAAAGAAAGATATGACTTAGCAGTCCAAAATATTAAACTTGCAAATTTAGAAGATAGAATTAAAATAATTTATGGGGATGCATTAGAAACAACAATAGATGGAAATTTCGATATGATTTTTATAGATGCTGCCAAGGCTCAATATACAAAATTTTTTGTAAAATATAGCCCACAACTAGTAAAAAATGGTGCTATAATAACAGATAATTTGAAATTTCATGGATTTGTTGAAAATCCAGAACTTACAAATAATAGAAACACAAAACAACTTGCTAGAAAAATAAAATCATTCATCGAATGGTTAAAAGAAAATAAAGAATTTAGTACAGAATTTCTAGATATTGGTGATGGAGTAGCTGTCTCTAAAAGGAAGTGATTAGTTATGAAAAAAATAATAAGCTTACCTAAAAAATATAGTGATGATACAATAAAAAAAGTTAACGGTGTATTACTTGGTATAAAAGACCTAAGCATAGGATTTAATGAATATGAAACAACTAATACAATTTTAGAAAAAATAGAACATATTAAATCTTTAGGTAATGAAGTGTTTATATCACTTAATAAAAATATGTACAATGAAGATTTAGAATATTTAAAAAAAGTATTAATCATGTTAGATGATAAAGTAAACGGTATATTTTATTATGATATATCGGTTTTTAATATAGTAAAAACACTAAAACTAAATATTAAATTATATTGGTCACAAGAGCATTTAACTAATAATTATAATACATGTAACTTTTGGCAAAAAAGAGGTGTAACAGGCGTTGCTTTATCTAATGACATAACATATGAGGAAATAGAAGAAATAAGGAAAAACACAAGTCTTAAAATTGTATTTCAAATATATGGATATGTAAAAATGATGGCTTCTAGTAGAAAATTAGTAAGTAATTATTTAAAACATGTAAACATGAATATGAAGAATGTACCATATAAAATACATGAACGTATAAGTGAAAAAGAATATCAAATAATTGAAGATGAAAATGGCACAATCACTTTAACTGATAAATGCATTAATGGAATTAATTATATTGATGATTTACAAAAATTAAATATTGATTATATATTTTTAGACTTTATAAGTATAGACAATGCTGATGAAATACTAGATGCATTTAACGAAAATAATAAGTCATATTTTACTGAAAAAGAAGAATATTTTTTATCGAAAGAAACGATATATAAGGTGAAAAAATGAAAAAAATTGAATTATTAGCTCCAGCTGGGGATTTAGAAAGATTAAAATGGGCATGTTTATACGGAGCAGATGCAATTTACATTGGTGGTGAAGAATATTCACTAAGAGCAAATGCAAAAAACTTTAAAATAAATGAAATAAAAGAAGCTTGTGAATATGTTCACTCACTTAACAAAAAATTGTATGTAACAGTAAATATGATATTTCACAACGTCAATACAAAGAATTTAATTACATATTTAAAACAGTTAGAAGAATGCAAAGTAGACGCCATTATAGTAGCAGATTTATTCATAATAGACTTATTAAAAGAAAACAATATAAAAATACCAGTACATATAAGTACACAACAATCTAGTTTAAATATAGAAACAATCAAATTTTACGAAAATGAAGGAATCGTTGAAAGAGTCGTTTTGGGAAGAGAAGCTTCAAAATTTGATATACAGGCAATTAGAAAGCAAAGTAACATTGAACTTGAAACATTTATTCATGGAGCAATGTGTACATCCTATTCTGGAAGATGTGTTATGTCCAATTACATGACTAACAGAGATGCCAATAGAGGAGGATGCAGTCAGATATGTAGATGGGATTTTGATTTAGTTGAAGATAATAAAAAAACTGATTTAGAGCCAAAATTCACCATGTGTTCAAAAGATTTATCAATGATAGATCATATAGGCGATTTAATAGATTTAGGAGTTTCATCACTTAAAATAGAAGGAAGAATGAGAAGTATATATTATGTAGCAACCATTTTAAGCATATATAGAAAGGTAATAGATAATTATTATTTAGGGATTAAGGAAATAACCCCAATAGATAAATATATATTAAATAGATGTGCTAACAGAGACTCGTGCGTACAATTTTTTGATCATAAGCCAGGTGAAAATGAACAATATTATAATGGAAGGCAGGAAATTTCAAATCAAGATTTTCTTGGAATAGTATTAGATTACTCAAATGACATTGCAACAATAACACAAAGAAATTATTTTCAAATAGGTGATGAAATAGAAGTATTTGGCCCTAATGGTTGTAAATCGTTTAAGTTAGAACAAATGTGGGATGATTTTGGTGATAGAACTTGTGCCAATCATCCAGAAGAAATACTTAAAATAAAAATACCATTTGAAGTTAAGAAGAATGATTTATTGAGAAAAAAGATGGTGATTTAATGGATATAAAAGAAGTAATGTTACGTAACGAAAGTGATTTAAGCGAATACGCATTTAAATCAAAAAATGGATATAGATTAAATGAAGAACATGATAATGATATAAGGCCAATATTTTTTAGGGACATAGATAGAATAATATATTCATTATCCTATACAAGATATATGGATAAAACTCAAGTATTTAGCCTTAATTCTAATGACCATGTTACAAAGAGAATAATACATGTTACACTTGTTTCCAAAATAGCAAGAACAATAGGAAGAGCACTTAAGCTGAATGAAGATCTAATTGAGGCAATGGCATTAGGCCATGATATAGGACATGTTCCATTTGGCCATATTGGCGAAGCAGTATTAAGTGAATTAAGTTTGGAATACAACCAAGGTTATTTTAATCATAATATTCAAGGTGTAAGAAATTTTATGTATGTTGAAGAACAAAATTTATCAATACAAGTATTAGATGGAATAATGTGTCACAATGGAGAATTTGTATTAGGAGAATATAGACCAAAACCTAAAACAAAAGAAGAGTTTTTGGAAGAATATAATAGAAGTTACACTGACAAAAGTGTTAATAAGCATTTAATTCCTATGACTTTAGAGGGATGTGTTGTTAGAATTTCAGATGTAATAGGATATATTGGAAGAGATTTAGAAGATGCATTAAGACTAAATGTTATAAGCGAGGAAGATATTCCAGAATATGTAATTAAGGTATTAGGAAAAACTAATAAAAGTATCACGAATAAAATTATTATGAATATAATAGATAATAGCTACGGATTACCATATATAAAAATGTCAGAAGACATATTTAAAGCAATAAATATGTTAAAAGATTTTGAATGCAAATATATATATCCAAAGGCAGCAATTTATACTTACGATGAATATAAGAATAAATTTAGAAGTGTATTTGAATATAATCTAAAACATATAAATGATAAGAATTCAGATATCAATAAAATATTCTTAAATCAAAGAAGTAAGGAATATTTAGCTAATACATCAAATGAGAGAAAGGTTATAGATTATATTGCAGGAATGACAGATGATTTCTTCTTAGAAGAGTATAAAAAAAGTTTGACATTTAAATAAATATGTAGTATTATCTTGTAGATATAAAAAATTATAAAGGTGGATGTTTATGACAAAAGAAACAAAAAAAGATGTGTATTTAACCGCTGATGGTTTTATGAAATTAGAAGAAGAACTAGATTATTTAAAAAAAGAAAAAAGATTAGAAGTAATTAAAGCATTAAAAGAAGCAAGAGCATTAGGCGATTTATCAGAAAACGCTGAATACGATGCCGCTAGAAATGAACAAGCAGTTGTTGAGGCGAGAATAAGAGAGATAGAAGTAATCCTAGAAAACGCTAATATAATTCAAGATGGTGGTAAAGATGTAGTTTCTATTGGTACAACAGTTACTTTAAAATATGAAGGCGATGACGACGAAGAAGAATATAAAATAGTTGGTAGTCAAGAAGCTGATCCAATGTTAAATAGAATTTCTAATGAATCACCAATCGCAAAAGCAATACTTGGTTCAAAAACTGGTGATGTAGTAGAGGTTGAATCACCAACAGGTAAATACAAAGTAGAAATTGTAAAGGTTTGCTAGTTACACACGCGTAAGGCGTGTTTTTTGATGAAATACAAATTATTAATTTCATCTTTTTATTTTTATTTATTGCAAGAGAAAGTAAAATATTATATAATAAAAAAGTATATAAAGAAGGAGAAGGATAATATGAAGAACGAAGTATTAATTACTATAGAAGGCGAAGAATGGTCTAAAGCTCTTGATACTGCATTCAAAAAATTACAAAAGACAGCCAAAGTAGATGGTTTTAGAACAGGTAAAGTTCCAAGAGATATGTTCGAAAAAAAATATGGAAAAGAAACATTATATAGAGAAGCTATGGAAAATTTAATTGATTCAGCTTATGAAAAAGCTTTAGCTCAAAATAAAGAAGAAATAGTTGCAAAACCAGTATTAGATATAGAAAAAGTAGATGAAAATGGCGTAACATATAAATTTACTTTAATATCAAGACCAGAAGTAACATTAGGGGAATATAAAAATATTGGTGTTAAAAAAGAAAAAGTAGAAGTAACAGATGAAGAGGCTGAACATGAATTAGGACATTTACAACAAAAATATGTTGATATTGTATCAGTAGATAGAGAAGTAAAAGCTGGAGATATAGCAGTAATAAACTTTGAAGGATTTAAAGATGGTGTTCCATTTGAAGGTGGAAAAGCAGAAAATTATAGTCTTGAAATTGGAAGTCATTCATTTATAGAAGGTTTTGAAGACGCTATTATAGGAATGAAAAAAGGTGAAGAAAAAGATATCAACTTATCATTCCCAGAAAATTATCATGTAGAAGATTTAAAAGGAAAACCAGTTGTTTTTAAAGTAAAAGTTAATGAAGTAAAAGAAAAGAAACTTCCAGAATTAAATGAAGATTTTTATCTTGACTTAGGAATGGAAGGAGTTAATTCAAAGGAAACTTTGATGGCAGAATTAAAAGAACAAATCAAAGTAAGAAAAGAACATGATATTGAAAATAAATATGTAGAAGAATTATTAAATAAGGCCGCTTCTAACATGAAAGTAGAAATTCCAGAGGAAATGGTTAACGACGAATTAGATAGAATTATGGAACAATATTCTAATATGCTTGCTATGCAAGGAGTTAGATTAGAAGATTTCTATCGTATGACAGGCTCTAACGAAGAACAAATGAGAGAACAAATGAAAGGTGAAGCTGTAAATCGTATTAAATCAAGATTATTATTAGAAGAAATAGCTAAAAAAGAAAACTTAGAAGTTTCTGATAAAATGGTTGATGAAGAATTAGAAAGCCTATGCACTAAATATAACATGAAAGAAGAAGAATTACTTAAAGAATATGGTGGTAGAGGCATGATTGAATACGACATTAAAATGAGAAAGTCACTAGAAATATTAAAAGAAAACAATTAATGTTAATTATAAAGGTTTCAAATTATTTTGAAACTTTTTTTATGCAATAAATTAGTAAATATATGGGAATAATAAGTGTAAAGTAGAAATTATAATTGTTGAAATATAATATTATAAACTGTATAATTTTATTATAAGGTAGGAGATAATATGAAAAAGAATAAAGGTTTTACATTAATAGAATTACTAACCGTAATAGCTATTCTAGCAGTAATATTGTTGATTGCAGCTCCAACAATATTAGGAGTATTAGATAAAGCAAAAAGAAGTACATTTAAGAATCAAGTATTAATGTATGTAGAAGGATTAAAGACACAAGTAGCACTAAATGAAATAGGGCAAGAACAAAGTATAACATGGACTAATAATGAAGCAACAGTAGATTTTTCTAGTATAAATATGGATTCAGCTAATAATTATACTGGTAAGATAAAAGTAACAAGAGATAATGGCAAATATACATACACAGTAATAGATGCTCATGGAGATGGATGGAAGTTAAAGACATCAAAAGAAGCAGCATCAATAATAGATAGTGATATAGTAAAAGATGATGGTAAATCAAAAGAAGCACCAGCAGTTACACCTAAGGCATACAAAATAGGGGATAGTGTAACATTAAAAGATGGGTCAACATGGCATGTAATAGAAGCAAGTGATAGTAATACAGAAACAGTAACATTATTTGCAGATCAAAATATAAAGAATGATGCATCAGG
>CAKPCJ010000005.1 GCA_934141575.1 uncultured Bacilli bacterium | reverse complement strand
AATGATATACTTTTTGATTTACCTAATTCTGGTAATTCTATTTTATTTTCTAATATCGTATCTACTGACTTTTCAGTCGATAATGCTTTTACTATTGATATTCCGCTTTCTATAAATGCTTGTTTTTTTGATTTATCCATTACTCCTAGTATTGTTGGAACTGATATCAATAATATTATTGCCAAAATAGCTATTACAGTTAGTAGTTCTATTAATGTAAAACCTTTCTTTTCCATATACTCCTCCTACTTTATAATAAAATTATACAGTTTATAATATTATATTTCAAGATGCTCTTACATCAAAAGTAACTATTTATAATATTATTTTTTAGCATTTTAATAACAAAAAAAGAAATAACATCTCACTTATTTCTTCTTATATACTCATATACTTCTTCATATCTTTTTACTGGTACAAACTTAATATTTTCTTTAACTTCATTAGGTATTTCATCTAAATCTTTTACATTTTCATAAGGAATAATAACAGTTTTAATTCCTCTATTATAAGCACCTATTACTTTTTCTTTAAGACCACCTATTGGTAAAACACCACCATTTAGAGTAACTTCTCCGGTCATAGCAATACTGTTACTTATTTTAAGATTAGATAACGAACTTATAATAGCGGTCGTTAATGCAATACCTGCTGATGGTCCATCTTTTGGAATAGCTCCTTCTGGAAAATGAATATGAATACTGTTTTTAAAGATATTGTAATCTATACTAAAATACTCATAATTACTTTTTATATAATCAAGTGCAATATGTGCACTTTCTTTAATAACGCTACCTAAATTACCAGTTAATACTATTTCTCCCTTGCCCTTAAAGTTAATAACTTCAATAGGAAGAATATCCCCTCCACATGTAGTATATGACATACCATTTACAACGCCAATTTTATCAATATTCTCATATTCTATAAGTGAATATTTTTCTTTTCCCAAATACTCTTCAATATTATCCAAATTAACTTGATAACAAGAGAGCAGCTCTTTATTCATTACTATCTTCGTAACTATTTTTCTTATTATAGTAGTAAGTTGCCTGTCTAACTCCCTAACTCCAGCTTCTCTTGTATAATTTTTAATTATATACTTAATCACATCATTACTTATAGATATCTTGTCATTAGACAAATTGTGTTCAGCTAATCTTCTAGGTAATAAATGATTAACAGCAATATCAATTTTTTCAAATTCAGTATAACTACTTAGTTCTATTATCTCTAGTCTATCAAGAAGTGCCTCTGGAATCTGTGATATGTAATTTGCTGTTGCTATAAATAACACTTTAGACAAATCATAATCCAATTCTATATAGTTATCAGAAAAACTTTTATTTTGCTCCGGATCTAATATTTCAAGCAATATACTTGATGGATCACCTTTATAATCTTTAGACATCTTATCAATTTCATCTATCAAAAACACTGGATTAGAACTCTGAGCTTTTTTGAGTCCTTGAATTATCCTTCCAGGTGCTGCACCAATATATGTTCTTCTATGCCCTATAAGTTCAGCTTCATCTGTAACTCCACCTACTGTTATTTTAGTAAATTTCTTATTTATTGCCTTTGCAATTGACGTAGCTAAAGAAGTTTTGCCTGTTCCTGGAGGCCCTACTAAACATATAATTGGGCCATTCAAATCATTAGACATCTGTTTAACAGCAAGATATTCAATAATTCTAAGTTTAATATTATCTAATCCATAATGAGATTCATCTAAGCTCTTTTTAACAGATTCAAGATTACAAATATCTTCAGTATAAGTATCCCATGGAAGTTCCAATAACCAATCAATATAATTTCTAATTTGTCCTATTTCTGGAGATGTACTAGGCATTGCCTCATATTTTTTAATTTCTAATTCAATAGTGCTTTTTACCTTTTCAGGGAATTTCGAATTTTGAAGTTTTTCCCTTAAATTATCTATCTCTACTTCTTTAATAGATGTATCGCCTAATTCTTCCTTAATAATTCTAAGTTTTTCTCTTAAAATATATTCTTTTTGGCTATCATCTATTTCTTTTTTTAACTCAGAATCTATTTGTCTTTCAATTTCAAATTCTTCTTCATCATACCTTATATCTTCAATAATCATCTTAACTCTATCAATTGGATTAAGAGTATTTAAATACAATAATTTTCTTTCAAAATCAATAGGCATATAACTTGCCACTACATCTGTTAGTTTACCCAACGAATCAGATTGATTAATCATTGCCAAAACAGTATTACTTATTGTAGGTATTGTAGAAACATAATTTTCTACTTCTTTAATTAATACCTTTTTATAAGCAATAGCCTCATTCTCCTTAATATCAGGAACAACAATAGGACCTATAACACTTTCTAATGTGTCATTTTCATCAAATTTAATATAATTAAACACATTTACCCTATTAATTCCTTTTATAAGTACTCTAAGCTTTGTATCATCTATTTCAATGCTCGATTTAATTTTTCCAATAACTCCCAATTTTGGAAGATCATTAATATCAGGTTCTTCTTCTAAAGGATCTATAGAACTAACAACTAATATATGGTTATCATGAAATATTTCAGATGTTTGTATCATCTTTTTATCTATTTCGGCAGTTATTTCCAATCTAATCTCAGAATTAGGTAATAATACTAAACCCCTCAATAATATAACCGGTAAATTAGTCTTAATCATAACGTTTCCCCCTAATAGTACTATTTAGTAAATACTTTTATCTTCCTACGTAATTCTTGAACATTTTCTTTAGAATATAATTCACTGCTATCATAAGTGTTTTTACCATTAACTGCAAGCACACCTAAAGGAATTCGTGGATTAATAATTTTAAATCCAGAATCTAAATCACCTTTATCATAAACATAAAATGACCATGGTGCATACTTTATTGTTTCTTTTGCATTATATGGATTAATTCTCTTCAATTTAAATGAAAGAATTTTATCACTATTAATAGTACCCAAATGCAATACCTTTTTGTAGCTAAAAAAGAATGCAGGATCTTGTAATAGATTAAAATTTTTAATTTCTCTAGACTTAAACTCTATTTTAGAAAACCTTACAAGAGCGTCCTTGTTATTTTTTAAAATCATATATGAAATAAAATCCCTAGAAGTATACAATTGTTCTACCCATTCTAAGCCGCGTTTTCTTTTATCACCAATATATTCCCACCAAGTAGAAGCAATATTAATATCAAAACCGAGCAAATGTTTGACATAACTCTCAGGAACAGAAATTCTAATATCGGTCTCATTTTCCTGCATTTTATATAAAAATGATGTATTGGCAAAATTCTTTTTATAAGCTTCAATAGCTTGTTTCATCATAGTAAGGGCACGTTCTATATCTTCTTTAGTTAAATTTTCGTCATTAAACTCCATACTGCTCACCTGGTTAGATATTATAGCAGATTACCAAAACATAAACAATAAAATTTACACTTTTTTTAAATAATTTTTTTACTAAAAAAAGGATATATAAATATACCCTTATTTTATCTAGATTTTCCTCTAACCTCTTCTTTTACATCAGTATACTGATACTTAAGCATCATTCTTACCTTAAGTTCATTGACTATAATTTGTAGCTTCCTAGTTGTTTTTTTTATATATTCTTCATCTAAAAACTTAGAATATTCATTAACTAATATATATTTAATACGTTCTGCTTCAGTAAGTGCCTTTTGAGCATCGCCATCATCATCACTATCCATAATATTTACAATTTTAAAGATAAGCATTTCTATCTTTTTTTCTATCTTTTTACAAAGTAATTTTTCTATTAAATCAGGATCAATAACATTCATTTGATTAACTTTAATCATATTGTCTCTTATAACTGGTTTCTTAGGAATAACTTTATAACCAGACAACTCTTTAAATGAAGAATTAATACATCTTCTTGAATCCTTATTTTTAACGATTAAATAGCTTAAATTACTTTTCATTTACTCCATCTCCCACCAATAAATCAGGGCGTCTTTCTTTTGTCTTTTTAAGAGCAGCTTCATAACGCCATTTTGCTATTTCCTGATGATTTCCAGATAAAAGTACACTTGGTACCTCTTCCCCCATAAACTCTCTAGGTTTTGTATAAACCGGATAATCAAGTAAGTTATTATTAAATGACTCGTTTTTACTTGATTCATCAGTTATAACACCATCTAAAAGTCTAATAACGCTGTCAGAAACTATCATGCTAGGGATTTCTCCACCAGTTAATATGTAATCTCCAACAGATAACTCAATATCAACTAACAATCTTATTCTATCATCAAAACCTTCATAATGTCCACACAATAATATAATATGTTTAAAATTTTTATATTCATAAGCTTTTCTTTGATTAAAAACTTCACCATCGGGCGTCATCATAATAACTACAGAATCAGGTGTTCTAAGATCATTAAGCGCATTATATACAACATCTACCATCAAAACCATTCCTGCTCCGCCACCGTATGGAGTATCATCTACTTGGCCATGTTTATGAGTTGAATATTTTCTTAAATCTATAATATTTATATCAACTATTTTTTTATCAATCGCACGTTTTATAATGGATTCGCTTACAAAACCATCAAACATATTAGGAAATAATGTAAGTATATCTATTTTCATATTAAACCCTCTACTTCGTTTATATATATAGTCTTTGTTTTTATATCAATATTATTAACAAAAAAATCTACATATGGAATCATTATATTACCAACAACTAATATTTCATGAGCCGGGTTTGTTATTATATCTGTTAACTCACCAATATATTTCTCACCAACATATACAGCAAATCCAATTATGTCGCTATTTAAAATGTAATTAGAAGATAATTCATTTCTATAAATATATATTGGTTTACCTCTAAATTTTATAACATCATCTATATTGTCATACCCTTCCAATAAGATAAGTTTATGACTCTGATGATTTCTAGATGATGCAATTTTATATTTTTCATTAGATATAATGATTGTTTTACCTGGAACAAACACTTCATCTTTATATTTAAAATCACTACTTACTTTAAGTTCTCCTTTAATACCATGTGTAGTATTAACCAATCCAACATATACTTTATCCATAAACCCACCTACTTGCTTAATTGATACAAAATAATACTTGTTGCAACGCCAACATTTAAGCTCTCACATTGTTGATTCATATCGATATATATAAATTTGTCACAAAGATTACTAACCTCATCAGACATTCCATTTCCCTCATTGCCCATTACAATTGCATATTTAGAAGGAGCAGATATGTTTTTTAAACTCTCGCCATGTGTAACTTTAGTACCATATATTACAAAATTGTCTTTTTTTAAAGTTTCTATTATTTCAGTAATAGATTTGCTTATTATATTAACATGAAATATCATCCCTTGGCTTGCTCTTACAACCTTTGGATTATATACATCAACTGTATTATTGCCAAGAACAATAGTGTCTATATTAAAAGCGACTGCACTTCTTATTATCGTTCCCAAATTTCCTGGATCTTGTATTTCATCCAATAATAAAATACGTGTACCTAAAAAATCAGAGGATTTTGTATGGCATAAAGCCATAACATTTTGTGGATCTTCCAAAGTAGATATTTTATTAATTATTTCATTAGTAACATACACAGTTTCTACATTTAAAGGAAATATTTCGTCCTTTTCAAGTATTAATTCATCAATACATCCAGTTTTATAAGCCTCTAATACTAAATGTTCTCCCTCTACGATAAATTGTTTCTTTTTATCTCTATATTTCCTTAATTGTAATTTTTTATATTCCTTAATCTTAGCATTATCTAAACTAGTTATAAGCACATTAACACTTCCTATCTCATGTTTTTTCTAATTTGTTTATAATTTGGAACATATTTTTCAACTAAACTCCAAAAATTAGCTGAATGATTAAAATGTACAAAATGACTCAACTCATGAACAATTACATAATCAATTTCTTCTATATTTCTTTCTATTAAATAATAATTCAATGTAATTGTTTCCCTAGAAGCATTGCAAACTCCCCACCTAGTTTTCATTTTTCTTATTTTCATTTTTGGAAAACAAATATTTTCGCATCTCATCATATTGTAACAATAACCTAATCTCTCGCTAAAAATCTTTCTCGCTTGTCCAAGAAAAAATTTATTCAAACTCTCATGATTACTAATATATATTTTTTTATTTAAATTATCAATATAAAAATAACTATCTATATATATAATATCATATTTTTCACCTAAATAACTAACCCTAAAATCATTCTTCTTTTCTAAATTATTTTCTATCATAGAATTAATTTTATCTTTATTGTTATTTATAAGAGATAATATATCACTTTTTCTTACATATCTATTTGTAGTGACATTAATATTCAAATCTTCATCTACACGTAAATAAGTATTTTTAATTTTCTTAATAATAATATTTACATTATATTCCTTGCCGTTATACAAATACATCATAAATTATTTTTCCTCTTAGGTGTATATATAAAGAATGATTTTTTGTAAGCCTCTCTAAATACAGGAAGCAACTCTTCTACAATAGATAGTCTAGGATATGTTCTATAAGCATTTATTAAATTGCTATTGTAATGTTCAAAAAGTGTACCCTCTCTAAGTTTTTGTTTAATTAATCTCTCCGTCTCAATACCAGCGTCCATAGAAACTGCCGCTATCAAGAACATATCCCAACGATAAGGATCTGTAGTTGTTCTACCTATCGTACCAAGACCAGCTTTAAAATTAATAACTTCTTTATAAACATCTTCGGCAAAAACACTTCTCTTAGTAAGCTTAACCATGACATTAACCAATAATGAAGTTGGAATAAACGCTATTATGCCAAGAGTGAAATAAGTTTGAGCAAATATATTTAATATAAGTAAAACATATGAAAATATCATTGATTTTCTAAGTGAAAAATAATATTCATTACCAACCATAAATTTATATTCCCTAGAATTTTTAACCTGAATAGTTCTCCAAACATTGAAATTAACTATAAATGAAGAAACGGTTGAGTTTTCCTGGCAAAACTTTTTCAATTTATCTAAACTTATTAAATCTACATCACTTTTATATTTTTTATCGATTATTTCTAGCAAAAAATTCATCAAATATTCTTCTTCAACTGAAAGATTACTGCTTATATTACCACGAACTAACGAATAAGCACCAGATTCATTTCGAATAATATTTAACTTACCAGAATTAATAAGATCAAGTATTCCAGAAACAAGAGCATCTACTGTAATATCCTTATTAATCAAGTAATTAATTCCTGCATAATTATACCTTTTAACCAGCGTTTCATCAAGTTTAGGGACTGGTTTATACTTCTTATTACCGCCATATTTTACGATTACAGATATAACTAATCTAATAAAATTCAAATAAAATATAACTGTGAGTGCTATACAAGCCCAATATTTAATTTTATTAATAAGTCCATTATTAATATCAGTTTCAACAAAATTTTTAATTGTAGTATCAGTTTTTTTAAGTACCGTTACCATACTAGAATCAAATAAAACTCTTGTATTAATATCTTTAGGATTAGTGTATTTAAAAATTACAGTCTTATTATTTTCTATATTTATATTATTACCATACTTATAATCAGTTGCTTTCAAATAACTAGATCTAGCAGGTAATTTAATTGTTAAAGTAGAATTAACTATATTTAGATTAAACTTATTCCTGTAAAAGTTATAATATATTTCATTAGCATCGTTATGGCCAACAACAAAATTATCAAATGAATAATTTAAATAAAACTCTTTAACACCAATAAGAACATATTTTTCTCCATCAGATGTTTCTTCGGTTTCAAACCCAATTTTATTACCATCAGCATCTACAATAGAAACATCTTTAGGAGAGCTTGGAACATAAATATCACTTCCATACAAATCATTAGGCATTCCAACATATAAAATTTTGTTTAATCCATTACAATTTACATAATTATTATTTACAATTATATCAGAAGAAGTTGATAACTTAACATGTTCAATTACATCAGAAGAGCCATCATCATTTATTGTAACATCTATATCATATTGTTCTACTTCACTCGCAAGCGCTATAACATTTCCACATAAAAACGTGCAAAAAAACACAAGCAAATAAACGCCAACCCTTTTCATGACTATCACCTATTATAATTATACCAAGAATTAGCGTTAATTTCTATCATTATTTTTTTAGTTTTAACACTTTTCCTGTAATTGTATTACCATTCCTATCTATATCAATCCATTTATCACGAACTAAAGCCCTAAAAACACTATTATCTTCACTTAAAAGCCAATTATAATTAAAAGGAAGAACAACTTCATCGCCTAGATTTATAACACCCCATTTTGAATCAGTATTTTGAACAATACTAAGGCCATTTTTAATACCATTAGTTTTTAAATACTTAAATGGAATTATTATTTCTCCAGTTTTATCAATTAATCCCCACATTCCGTTTCTACATGTCCACGATTTTCCAGCATTAAACGGATGAACATAGTCGTATTGAAAATCAACTATGTTCTCACCCCTTTTATTAATAAAACCAACTAAGTGTGTTTTATAGTTTCTAACACCTGCTAATCCACATGTAAAAGGCAATGCAAATTCATATATATACGGAATAACTACATTGTTATTTTTATCAACATAGCCATATTTAACACTACCATCACTATATCTTTTAAATGATGGAATTAAACTTTCATTCATAAATTATCACCAATATATTTTATTAAATAGTAAAAAAAATGTTAAATATGTGTTAACTTGTAGTTATTTGTAGAAACTAATACCAACTTTTGATATAATCATAATTGATAAGGTTGCTTACGCAGTATCTAGTACTTTATCAAATGTAGTTGTAAGGAGATAGATTTTATTTATAATTTAAGGAGGATAGAAATTAAAATGAAATTTATTAAGGGACTGCTAGTAGCATTTGTAGTATCATGCATATTTGCAGTAAGTAACGCTAGTGCGTTTGGAAAAGCATTTGTAGGTGTAACTATTCCAGGATTTACAGGCATTTGGACTTCACCAATCTCAGAAACAAAATTAGATAGTGGATATCAATATTTATATACAGCAGGAATAAGAGATAATGTAACAGGAGAACTTAGAAAAGTTGAAGCTAGAACAAAAAAATCTAGTGAAAGTCTTAAATATTCGTCATGGAAAAAAGTAACAGTTGATCAAACAATTAACTGGGGAACTGGAAATCAAGAACCAGGTGTTTACCACCTTCAAGCAAGGGCACAAACATCAACAATTGCGTCAATATCATACTCTGGTTCTTGGTATACTAATAATTAAAAAAATTTAGTTTAAAATACATATAGCATTTAAAATCATTTCCTTCCAACTCATTATATTTAAGGAGAAATTATGAAATTAAAGTTAAAAGAAAATAAAATGTTTATAATTATATTTATCATTTTTCTATTTGTAGCATTTTATTCAGGAAATGAATATAGAACATTTATTAAGCAAAATGTAGATGGTCACAAATTAGACCTAGAACATTGTGAATCTGGATATTTTGAGGAACATTATCCAGAAGCTGATGTAAATTCGTTGTGTGAGGAGTTAAAAAATTATCACCCAGAAATTGAACTTAAAAAAGATGCCTTCTTTATAACATTTGATATACTTTCACATTACACCATTAGTTATTTACAAGTTTTTGCACCCTTGCTTATAATACTTGCAGCTTTATATACTTTTCAAAAAAAATTAAAATCAGGATTTTTTAAAAATATTATGACTAGAATGGAATATAAAAAGTTCATGATAAAATCAGTCTTAAAATCATACAGTGCTTCACTTTTTATACCAATAACAATTATAGTAATATTTATACTTTCATATATACTATCTGGAAGTCTAGACTTCAATCATACTGTTGCAACTACTGATCCATCAGCAATTCCAGACGCACTTTTAAACAATTATCGCAAAATGCCACAATTTATAATTACATTTCTCTTAACATTTATATTACATGGTATGTTTTGGATTAACATAGGATATATAGTTGCAAAAAAAAGTAAGAATATAGTTATTACAGTAGTTGGTTCATTTATCGTATATATAGTTATCTTTGCAATATCTGATATAGTTATAGGAGCATATTTACTAGAAAAAATACTACACATTAAAGGCGGTTTATATTTGGTTAACTTCGGCAATATATGGTTATATATTGATATTTACAATCTTTGGATTCCAATTATATATGGTTTAATTTTATTTATTATATCTTTAATAATATTGATTAAAACATATAAAAACAAAGAGGAAGTGATAGTTGCTAGTGAAAAATAAATATATAATTCAAAATATAAAATATTTATTATTAGATTACAGATTCAAACTTATAGTCATGTTTATGTTATGTTTTAACTTTATAGGTTCTATTTATTTTGCTTATAATAATTATTATTTAGAAGGATTTTTAGCAATCTTTACTAATATATATTATGTTGCTACATTTTTTGCACTTATATTATTTAATACGCTTAATACATATAATATGTTTGAAAAAAATACTTACTATATAATTAGATTTGATAATAGAAAGGAATACTTAATACAACTAATAAAAAATGTAATTATAAGCAATGCAATAATATTTATTATAAATATATTAGTATCATTTATATTCTTAAACTTTTTTGGTGGAAATTTAATTATACAAAACTATATGAATTATAATGTTTCAAATATATTATATGTAATATTCTATATTGCAAGGTTCTTAATACTTTCAAGTATTATATCCATAATCAATATTTGCTTATTAAAATTAATAGATTCTAAAATCATAATTTTTGTGAACGCTATTCTTTGGATAACTTTCATATTTTATCCGTATTCTCAAGCATTAATAAATAGTATATTTAATTTACCTTTAATGTTATGCGATTATTTTAGAGCTAAAGTTTATAGTAATTTCTTTATGGAATCTGCATGTTCAATTTTATATATTACATTTTTAATAATTATTACAACAATAATATTTAACATAACAAAAAATAGGATAAAGAAAATAGGTGAATAATGAAATATATTTATAAAAACGACTTATTATACTTTATAAAAAATGAAAAAAAATTCATTTCTACTTACTTATTATTTACAATATCATATTTTTTGTTAAACTTTGTAAGACTCAGTGCAACAAAAGATATAATAGGTATAGAAACATTAGCACTAAATTGTGAATTTGATTTAAACAATTGGTTAAACTTGATAGCGTTCATACTATACATATCAATACACTGTTATATAGCATTAAAATTATTTATAAATGATTTTAAAAACAGCCCATCAAATATTTTCTTAAGAATGAGTTCTAAGAAATGGATACTATATAAGATACTTTGTATTTCAACAATTTCAATACTACTCCTAATCTTTTCTTATATAATAACTATAATTTTATATTTTTCTTTTATAGGTGGAAATTTTGGAATCAGTATATCTTTATTTATTAAAAATTATATATTTATATTAATATTACAACAATTAATATTAGTATTATATACAATATTTTCAAAGTATAATTTTATAATCTCATTAATAATATTTGGAATAATAATAAAATTATTTAACATACAAACAAGTATCGTAAAAATGAATATATATGCATTATTAATTGTTTATGCAATTCTATTTATTAGTATTTTAATTATAAATAGAAAATTATATATAAATCTATTCGAAAGTGAGGAGCGATAAAAATGAAAATAGAATTAAAAAACGTATCAAAAAAATATAAAGATGTAACTGTATTAAGTGATATAAACGTTGTTTTTGAAAGTGGTAAAATATATGGCTTTATAGGTAGAAATGGTTCTGGAAAAAGTGTTTTATTAAAAATGATATGTAGTTTCTATACCCCTACAACAGGTGAGATATTATTTGACGGTGAAAATATTATAAAAGAAAAAAAATTTCCACCTAGTACAAGAGCATTAATAGAAAAGCCAAATTTCATACCAGATTTAACAGGGTATGAAAATCTAGAATTACTAGCATCCATTCAAAATAAAATAGGTAAAGAAGAAATATTAAAATCTTTAGATGATGTAAATTTAATTGCTGAAAAAGACAAAAAATATTCAAAATATTCCCTAGGTATGAAGCAAAAATTAGGTATTGCACAAGTAATCATGGAAGATCCTAAAATAATGATACTAGATGAGCCATTTAATGGAATAGAAGAAAAAACAGCTGATAAGCTTAGAGAGTTATTAAAGAGTGAAGCAAAAAAAGATAAAATAATTATTATTGCATCACACATAAAAGAAGATATAGAAAATTTATGTGATGTAATTTACAAATTTGATGAAGGAAAAATGGAAAAACAAAAAGATGTCAATTAGACATCTTTATTTATTTCTAAGTTCCGCTCCAAATTTATTTACAACAGAGTCTATTATTTTATTAAAAATTACCATAACTTCATCTTCCATCAAAGTTCTAGTTTCATCTTGAAAAATTAAATTAAACGCTAATGACTTTTTATCCCCCATATCATAAACATCAAATACACTAGCATTTACCGTTTTGCCACCTTGTTTTCTTATTTCTTTTAACACTTCAGCTGCTAAAACATTCTTATCAAACACAAATGCCATATCTTTACTTATAGACGGATATTTTGGTACATCCTTTGCCTTAATGCCTCTAACCTTAAGTGATTTAATAATTTCCAAATTAACTTCAAACATATATGCTTTTTGCTTGCAGACTGTTGGATTAATAAGTCCAATATACCCAACAAAATTATTATCTATAAACACTCTTGCACTCTGATATGGATGAAATTCTTTAGGTAAATCATTAGTATCATAAGAATATCTACCAGCAAATCCAAGATAATCTAATATATTTTCTAGTTTTCCCTTTATAGTATAAAAATCAACATCATTTTTCTTATTTTTAATTTCACTAACAACTTCTGTACCAAGCATTATAGAACTTAATAAATACTCTTCTTTATATTCGTTATCATTTTTATAATATCTCTTACCTATCTCATATATATTAATATTTTTATTATTTCTTGCTAAATTATAATCAACAACTTCTAGTAATGAAGGAAGTAAACTATATCTTAATGTAGTATGTTCTTCGCTCATAGGATCAAGAATAGTAATTAATTCTTTAGAATCATTAGTAAACATTCCTGTTGTATTTTTATTTACTAAAGAATAAGTTATTACCTCATTTAAACCTATAGAAGATAACCTAGATTTTATGTTTTTAATATACTTGTACATACTTTCATATTTACCACATTTAATTTCACCATATGCCAAAGTTCCGCGCATTTTGTGATATCCATGAATTCTTCCAACTTCTTCAACTAAATCTTCTTCTATAGATATATCCATTCTTCTAGTAGGAACAGTTACAGTAAATACATTACATTCTTCAGAAACTGGAAAATCAAGTCTTCTAAATACATTTAATATATCTTCTTTTGTCAATTCAATACCAAGTAAATTACATATTCTTTCTTTTGTTATAGTTATTACCTTAGGTTCTCTTATACTATTATCATGAACTACTATACCATCGACTCTTTTACCAGAAGCATATTTTTCTAATAACTCTATTGCTCTTGCAATTGCCATATAAGTTCTATTTGGATCAAGTCCTCTTTCAAATCTTGTACTTGCTTCACTCTTTAATATATTTTTAGAAGTATTTCTTATTGACATTGGATTAAATATTGCCGCCTCAATAACTACATCTGTTGTATTAGAATCAACTTCAGTTGATAAACCTCCCATAACACCAGCAAGACCTACTGCATTAACACTGTTAGTTATAACAATATCTGTTTCTTTTAACACTCTATCAACGCCATCTAATGTAGTTAATTTTTCACCATCATTAGCCATTCTAACAACTATTTTTCCACCCAATTTTTTATAATCATAAAAATGCAATGGTTGACCATATTCTAACATTACGTAATTGCTTATATCTACAACATTATTAATTGGCCTTATACCACTGGCCATAAGTCTTGCTTTAATAAAATTAGGGCTTTCTTTTATAACTAGATTTTTAACCATACCAGCTAAATATAAAGAACAATTATGAGTATCAACTAAAAGTTCTAACTCATTATTTACTTCGTTACCTTCCAACTTAATTTTTTGTTCTGGCAACTTCATAGGTCTATCAAGCATAGCACTTACTTCATAAGCAACCCCTATTATATTAAGCAAATCATTTCTATTTGCAGTTAACTCTAAATCTATTACAGTATCATCATATTCCAAATATTTAACAGCATCAGCTCCTACAGGTGCATCATCTTCCAATATATGAATACCATTTTTAGAACGCTCTGGAACATATTTTGATTCTATACCAAGTTCTTCCAATGAACAAAGCATGCCAGATGAAGCTACTCCCCTAATTGTACTTTCTTTTATTGTACCACCAGGTAATACCGCACCAACACGCGCAACAATTACTTTAATACCTTCTTTAACATTAGGAGCACCGCAAACAATTTGCTTAACTTCACCACCAATATCAACTTTGCAAACGTGCAAATGATCACTATCAGGATGTTCAGTACAAGTTAATACTTTACCCACTACCAATGATGTAGCAGTAGTAACTTTGCTAACACTTTCAACCTCATTACCAATTAAAGCTAAAGAAGAAGCTAATTGGTTATAATCTTCTTTTGAAACATCTATATAATCAGATAAAAATTTAGTACTTACTCTCATTAATTTTCACCATCCATTCTATCAAAATTGCTTAAGAATCTTAAATCATTAGTATAAAAATTTCTTATATCAGAAACACCATACTTCAACATTGCTATTCTCTCTGGTCCAAGCCCAAATGCAAATCCAGAATATTTTTTTGGATCATAACCACAGTTTTTAAGTACATTAGGATGTACAAGTCCACTACCTAATATTTCAATCCAACCAGTGCCCTTACAAACAGCACATCCTTCACCACCACACTTAAAACAAGAAACGTCTACCTCAACAGAAGGTTCTGTAAATGGGAAAAATGATGGTCTAAATCTTACTTCCCTATTCTCGCCAAATAACTTCTTCATAGCTATTTCAAGAGTGCCTTTTAAATCAGACATAGAAATGTTTTCTCCAACAACTAACCCCTCAATTTGATGAAATTCATGAGAATGCGTTCTATCATCTTCATCCCTTCTATAAACAACACCTGGACAGATTATTCTAATAGGACTTTTTTCAGTATTAGCAATCATCGTTCTAGCTTGTACTGGAGAAGTTTGTGTTCTAAGAAGCATATCATCAGTTATATAAAAACTGTCTTGTGTATCTCTTGCTGGGTGTCCTTTAGGCAAATTAAGAAGTTCAAAATTATATAAATCCATCTCAACTTCTGGTCCAGATACAACATCATATCCCATAGATACAAACAATTCTTCTATTTCATTTGTTATCTTTGTTAAAGGATGAACTGCTCCAACAGAAGTATTATCACTAGGTAATGTTACATCTATTTTTTCTTTTTCTAAGCTTTCACGTAATTCCTTATCATATAAAATATTTTTTTTATCAAAAAACAATTTCTCCAAATCATTTTTAAATGAATTAAGTAGAATACCAAATTCACGTTTTTCATCACTAGAAAGTTCTTTCATATGTGAAGATAACTCAGTAACATATCCTTTTTTACCAAAATATTTAACTCTTAGTTCTTCCAAATCTTTAGTAGATTCAACATTTTTAATTTCTTTATCAAGTTGAACTCTAAGTTCATTCATTTTTTCTCTCATAAATCCTCCTAAAAATAAAAGAAAGGCAATACCTAAAAGGGCGTATAAAACGCGGTACCACCTTTCTTCCATTATTTTTATAATGCTTTAATCTTTATAACGTAAGATACACGCCATAGTTTTATATGGAACTAGAAAGTGAATTCATCTAACATTTAGTAAAGAACTTTCAGCTATAATTCTTCTCTCTAAAACTAAATTAAATTAAATTACTACTCTTTCATAATTGCTTTTGATACTTGTATAATATCATATTTTTTAAGCTAAGTAAATATTCTTATACTAAGCTTTTACATAATAACCGTACATTTGATTATTTAATATATAATTTCCATTCTCATATGCAGGCAATAACTCTAATTTGCCATCATCATGTTTTAAATACACTATAGGATACGTATAAAGTCCCTCAAATATAGGATTTTTGTCATATACCATAAAATTAAAGTCACCAGATTCAGGTATAACCAATGATAATGCTTTTTTATCGCTATGTTCATCATCAAATTTAATATATGATATCAAATCTTTAAGTATGAAATTATCCCCTGCATTAGTTTTAGAATGTGTGCTACTAATACATATTACAGATGATTCCTGCATATCAGCTTCTTCAAAAGAAATATTATCTAGCAAAATAACATTAGTTGTTTTTTGAGAACCTGTTAAAAAGAAAGAAATATCTCTATTACTTTTAAATGACTTTTTTCTAATTTCCAAAATTTTTTTATAAACTTCTGAAGTAAGTATTATATTATTATTTCTAGTAACACTACTCATGCCCATAGGAGATATAGGTGTCATCTCTAAATCCATGCAATAAGAATCCTGAAACATACTACAATAAAAATCAGCATTTGGGTTAGTATCACCTAATAATAAATTAATTGTTTTATCAGTTGCTTTATTTCTATCCATTTCTATCACCTTTTTTCAATCATAGGTAACTATTATAACACATTGTAAAAATAATGACTAAAAAAAATAACATAAAGTAATCTTTTAATATTTATTTATTAATAATTTGTTCCATATCACCATAGTTAATCTAATTTCACTAAGTAACCCATTTAGATCATATCTATCATAAAAGCCTTTTTACACCATATGATTTAACTAACATTAAAATTTGCTTTAAATCAAGTATTCATAAAAAAAGATATGTATAAAACACATCTCAAAGTCATTATTTAATTATTTTTTTTGAATCTTTCTCATTACTAGATGCTGTTTCTATTATTTTATCTAAGAATTCATTTATGTTTTCTCTATATAACAATAATATTTTTTTAGTAGTTTCTACCACTTCTTCTTGACCTATTTCTAAAAAATTAGCTATTGATTCAGTCGAAAAACATTTTCCATCAACATATCCCAACTTTAATGAAATGATAACAGCCTCCTTTACAGATAATACACTCAACATTTGACCGAATGATGGAGTTCTTAATAATTTAAGAATACCTTCACATTCGCTTTTTGTAATATCATTAGATTTATCTTTTTTTAGTACTTTCCCTGCTTCAACTGTTTCACTGCTTGCAACAAAAAGTGTATTTTCGTTACCAGTATCAGTGGATATTGCTTCTTTTTCCACCGTAGTTGTATTAACTGCTCCTGATGGTACAGATTCCTTTCTTTCTTCTACAATAAGTGTTTCTTCTTTAGTATTGTCTTTTTCTATACTCTCTTTATTCTTTGGTTTATTTCTTTTATTTCTTGGAACATAAGTTGGATCTGACATAATTCTCTTCATTTTAGGAACTAAAACATAATAAAATCTACATGCTTCAGTCTTAGATAACTGTTTTTTCTCATTTTCACTAAAATCATCACCAAATTTTAACTTCAATAATTCTATATCCTCATCAAATAATTTAGTTAACATTTCATCAATTTGTTCTTTTGTATAATCTTTAAGATACTTATAAATACCTTTCATTGCAAATTCACCCTTTCCCATATTTTTTAATGCCTCATCTGGACGCTGTGCATAAATAGCAAGTTCTTTAATATAACTTGAATCTCTTAGTTTAAGTAATGCCCTACTTTCAACTTGCCTAACCCATTCTCTAGTGCAATTATATTGTTTACCTATTTTGCTTAAAGATAAAGGTTTTTGACCGCAAAGACCATATCTAAGTGATAACACATTTATTTCCATTTCAGTCAAATTGCTTTTTTCAAATAACTTTTTTATATCATAACGCAATAAACGCCGAATTGCAACATCTTCAACAGAATCATCAAGACTAGGTATTAAATTTAACATTTCCGTATCATTGTCTTCGCCAACAACACAATTAATACTCATTTCAGGATTACTTGCTTGATATATACTTACAATATTCGAAACAGGCAATTTCATCTCATTAGCTATTTCTTCTAATGTAGGTTTCCTATTTAACCTCTCCATTAAAATATTGATAGTATTTCTATATAAATTAATTTTTTGGTACATACTAACAGGTATTCTAACATTTCTTCCCATATTAACAATTGCCCTTGTTATAGCTTGTCTTATCCAATAAAAAGCAAAAGAGGAAAATCTAAAATCTTTATCAGGATCAAATTTTTCAATAGCAGTCATCAACCCAAAGTTACCTTCTTGAATAAGATCTAATAGCGGCAATCCCCTATTTACATACCTTTTTGCAATCGAAACAACCAATCTTAAATTGCACTCTATAAACTTATTTTTAGCTTCTTGATCACCAGTTGCTATTTTTTTTGCAAGCTCTTTTTCTTCTTCTGATGTAAGTAAAGGTATTTTACTTATCTCGTGAATGTATGCCTTAAAACTATCATTTATAAAACTAGAATCATTTAAAATATGTTCAAAATTTTCACGCTTTATTTCTATATCATTAATAGAACAATACACCTCAATAGAAAACATCAGTAATTCATTATCAAAAGTACTTTCTAAATTTCCAGATGTTATTTGTGAATAGTAATGATTCACTATAGATTGTATCATTGTATTAAAGACAAAATTTTCATTTATCAATCGTTCTAAAGAACGTGAATCAGGTATATAATCATATGTTTCCAAAATATAACTTAGTGAATCAAAATGTTTAATTAAATCATCAATTGCTAAAACACTGGCAAACTCTTGATTAATATAGTTATTTATTACTTTAAATTTAAGCTCAGGAGTACGTGTTATATTTTTAGATACATCTATCAACGATTTTGAAATACGCTTCACTAGAAAGTCTGAATAAGGAATATCACCTTTATACGTCTGTTTAGATGCAAAAATTTCATTTAACACAATCCTATAATAATCCTGTTTGGAAATTTCAGTATACTGAAATTTCTGAAAAACATCATTAATAGATTCTTTTAAAGATTCAAAAATTTCTCTAGAATCCATCTCTTTTAAGTTTAACCCCACACCCATCACCATCAATATCAAGTTATTTTTTTAAACTATTCTAACACAACATTTACCAAAAATAAAGGTTTATAGCATCACTTTATTTTTTTCTTAACTTTAGGATTTTCCCTTTCTTTATTACTTATTTTTTCTATTCTTATCAAATCTTTTTTCAAATTTATTAAAGTTTGCATATTATTTTTATCATTAGGCTTAACGAAAGTACTATTTTTTTGAACTTCACTAACATTTTCATTTAAGGTATCATTCAAAACACAAGCTAATTTACAATACACTTCGCAAATTTTTTCACGCAAATTTTCACTAGTTAAACCATCGCTATAACCATTTGTTTTATAAATAATAATTTCATTTGTTTTTTTATCAATATCATAAAAAACTTCAAGTTTTTGACCATTATTATCTATACTAATCTTACTAGCATTTTCCAATTTTACATCATAAATAGTAGGAACTAAAATTGCATTTATTCCATTGGGATGCTTAGAATATTCATATTTCTCATACTCACACATTTCTTTTAAAAAGCCAAGTCCAATCAAGTGATTAAGCACCTGTTCCTTATTTTTACTATATCCCACTACTCTTTTAAAAACATTAATAAGATTATAAAACGGTATAAATAAGGCAAGTCTATTAATTATATAATTATGTTGATTATAAGTAGTATTAAACTCGTGTAATTTTTTGCTTTCAAATTTAAATCCGAGATCTGCAGCATCTTTATATATCATTAAATCGCGCATTAAATCAAGCGCAAAACTAGCTGCTATTGTAGAAAAATATATAGTAAAAAATTCCATAAAAAGCACCTCTTAATGGAATATTCTAACATAAGCATACAATTCTGTAAAGTAAAGCTTATTTATTAATCAGCCAATTAATATATTCATTAAAATAATATTTTTGCCCAAAACCGTGGTTTACATTTTTAACTAAAACTTGAGTTATATCAGTTTCGTTTTCACTTGCTTTACTTATATATTTAAGAATTTCTAAAACACCAACAGTACTATCTGAATCACTATATGCAACAAACTGTCTAACAGAAGCTGAATCAAAATGTTTTGTATTATCCATTAAGTCAAGTAGCTTCTCTCTAGTGCCATCATTTCTAACACTATCCGCATTAAATAAAGAAAATAACATAGGAACATTATAATTGAATGTAACTACAGGATATATAAGTGCAACTGAAGTTACTGACGCATCTTGATTATCAACTTCATCCTTAACATAATAATCAGAATAAAAATCATTATTTTGAATTTTATTAATAAAATGAGTTATTAAATTAGCACCTGCACTATAACCAATCAAACTAATTTTTTCACTATTAATGCCATACTCATCACTATGATACTTTAAATATCTAATAGCTCTTTGCAAATCCAAATATGGTATAGGATATTCGTAAGGATTAGATCTATAATGTAATACAAACGCATTTATACCATTTTTATTAAGAGTATTAGCTATTTCTTTGCCCTCTTTTTCATCATACTCAATAGATTTATAACCAAATCCACCACCAGGGACAACAATAACAGAAACATCACTATTTTTAACCAAATATGCATCTAAATATGGTTCGTCAAGATAAACATTTTTTTCAAAATTAGGAGCTATTTCATAAAAATAAGTAAGTGTATCTACCTCGCGCTCAATATCAACATAATCTTCACCAACTATAGATACTCCAAATAAAGATAATGATTCATCAAGACTAGAATTATAATTTATATTCATATCATTTAATTTACTGTTGCTACTATTTCCATCAGCATTATTCCAAATATAAACTCTTTTATATATCGTACTACTCCTATTAAGATTAACAAAAAATAATCCACATAAAAGTAAAAATACAAACGCACAAACAATAAGTAATCTTTTCATCATAAATTCACCCAAAAATAAATAATAATACAAGAATCAATAGTTCTAATAAACACATTATATCATAAAAAAACTAAATACTTTTATTTAGTTAATTACTATTTTGATTTTGTAAAAACTTTGGCAGTTTCCATTATGTCATCAATATGCTTTGATTCAGATTTTTTTAAATCTTCAAACTCAACTTTATTATTCAAATACCATTCTAGCAAAATTTCTCGAAGATTATCAAATTTCAATAGTTTTTGAAAATCTTCTATGCTATTAATAGGAGTTTGTTGCACAATATCTTCTCCTATCCTTCTTATGATTTCACCCTCAAATAACTTATCAAAACCACATGCTGCGCCAATTACATTTTTTTGAATTGCTTCTTTAAATGCACCTTCATCCCAATAATAAAAAGATATATTAGGATAATTTTTTTCAATTTCCAGGCAAGGCAAATATGTTAATACCATATCTTGTACATCACGCCAAATATCTACATTAACAAAATCAAATGTAGATAAATTCGTTCTATACATATATTCAAGTGCATCTGATTGAACTAGTTCTATTTTATCCTTTTGTTCAAATTGACATAGAATTTTTTCTTGAAATAATTTAATAACATTTAGATTATTATCAACTATAGTTATTTTATTAACATTATTTTTTAATGATAACATATAAGCAAAATACCCTAAGCCACATCCAAGTAGCAAAACATTTCCACTAGCAGATTCTATAAACTTATTAGAAGTACTAATCTCATATGGTTCAACACTCATCCAACAAACTCCGGTTGCCTCATCAATTAAAGCAGGAAAGCGAACATCATGCTGACACCAACAATAACTATTTATTTGGTTAAAATGGTCTAGATTTCTTAGTTTTTCATCATACATTATTAATGTTCCAGCAGGTATAAATCTCCTTCTTGCCAAACAAACATCGCCTTGTTGACAAATAGATATTTTGATGTTTTTTAAATATGGATTATTCATAACCACATCTTTGTCTAATTCAACTATATTATACTCAATAAGTCGGTTACCATTATGTTTTTCACATAATTCCACAAAATCTTCATGCAAAAATTCGCCTGCTTCAATTTTAGTATTTAAAATTTCACTCGTATAAAATTCTTTTTCTAACAATTTTCTTAAATAACTTCTGAAATCATTCATTTTTCTACAATCTTTTATCATAAAATCACCTTCAAATTAAACCGTATTATAACAGTATTAATATTAAAATACAATATTAATTTAATTAGATTGTAACCATTCAGTTGATTTAATAATCATATAAATGCATATTACACTCATTCCAATTTCAGTAAACATAATCATAATTTCATTAAATACAATACTCTTTTCTCCAAAATTAGAAAGCATTGATATTAAACTAGTAACAATATTTACAACCTTAGAAGCTGACATTAATGTGCTTTTTAGTTTGCGATATTTAATCAAAGATATAATACTATATTCAACGGAGGAAAAATGCAAAAACAAAGTAAAAAAAAATCAGTAGAGAAATTAGAAAAAGCATTAATTGAAATAATTCAAGAAAAAGATTTGAACAAAGTAAGCGTAACAGATTTAGTAAAAAGAGCTAAAGTAAATCGCTCAACATTTTATGTAAATTTTATTGATATATATGATTTAGCAGATAAATTAAAAGAGCAAATATTTCAAGATTTGCTTGATTTATATAAAGAAGAAGAAATTAATCAAAAACATTTGTACAATTACTTAAAACTATTAAAACGCATCAAAGAAAACCAAATATACTATAATACTTTGTTTAAGCTTAATTTCGATTTCATGAGTTATTATGACAACCATTTAGAAGAAAATGATGCCATTAAATATTACGGAAGCACTAAAAATATAGAATATCACATAGAATTTTTCAAAGCAGGAATGTCTGCGATTATAAAAAAATGGCTCTATAGTGGTTGTAAAGAAAGTCCAGAAGAAATGATACAAATTATTATTCAGAATATAAAGGAAAAAGTCTAGAAAAATAAATCTAGACCTTTTTTAATTCCATTCTTCAACTAAATATGCATTTGCAAACAATACAACAATTGACCCCATAAACATTGCTTTAAATACCAAATTAACGCTAAATAAACTTACAATCAGCAAAAATAAAAGAACAAAGAATTCGCAAAAACATAAACTCATCTCATGAACTATAGAAAGCAACATAGTATCTTCTTTGTCTTTCTCAACTTTACTTTGTGACAAAGCAGAATATGAAGAATCATAAATATTATCAACTAATTTGTATAATGATTGATTTACCATTAATGAATATTTATTATTGGCAAATAAAAATACCCATGTAATAGTGCCTTTAATAACAGAAATAGCATTGAACGTTTGCACCTTATTTTTGTCAAGTTTATTACCTACTACAAATAAACTAAACAATTCTATAACAGTAGACAGAACATATAGTAATGTAAACGTTTTCAAATTCATAAGAGATATATATAAATATAATGGTACAGCTATCAATCTTTCCAAAATTATAAAAGATCTAAGTCCACTAACAATTTTTAATTCTTTATTGCTATTTCCTTTAACAAAATATTTATAACTTTCTTTAAAAGGTGATGTAACATGATGATCCAATTTTTTGTTATCCAATGCGCACAATGCAAGATAAGCTAAAAAATATGATAAAAATACAGATATAATAATAACATTATTATTATTACTTGTTAAAAATATTCCAGCAAATACATAACCAACTATATTTGAAAAACATCTTAATACATACACAAAAGAATTAAACCTTCCCCTAAAATCTTCATTAACAAATTTGCTCGGTAAATAGGTATTAAGTGGATTATTAGCTGCTCCACTAAAACCGTATATTATTGCTATTGCCAAATAATATAACACATTAGTTTCAACCGTTAATACTAACACCATACTAAAACTCTTAAGAATATAACTTACAAGTTTAGTATTTGCAACACCAACTTTTTTTGATAAAGTCCCTGCTAATGGAGAAAACAACCCCATTACTAAAAATTGAATCATGTAGATAAAAATTATCATAGTTATACTTACACCAGCTTTATATAATATAACTGGTGTAAATACAGAGTATATTCCGTTAGCAAACGTTTTAAAAAAACTATCATAGTACATCATTCTATAATTTCTATTATTGAAATATTTACTCATTTCCAACTCCTACTAGTAAAACCCCAAACCACTACAATAAAATATTATTTAGATGCCAAAGAATTTAAATTTCTGATCTTATATAAAATATCATACCAACTATAACATCTATAAATATTTGTTCCATTACAAAAATCATTATAATTTGCATGAAAGCAAATAACAGGAATATACGTTGAAATCATCTCTATATTTTTAGGCTTGTCTTCTATCATTAAATCAATATTATTTTCTTTACATATATCTAATTTATCTTCCGGACTAAAAATTATTTGATCATAACATATATTATTTTTTTTCAACCATTCAATAACTATGTGTTTATTCTCCTCAATTGTCATTACATCAGCAGAATGTGATAAAAAAGAAGCTCTTGCAGTTATTATATATATTTGATTACCATCTTTTCTTAACTTATCTATTACTTCACCAGCAAATTTTCTAGCATCAACATTTATAGCGTAATCTTTAAAATAAGTTTTCCAAAACTCATCATCCAATTCCCTACTAACATCAAAAACATCAATAGTTTCATAACCCTTATAATTTTTTATATTAATATTATGTTTATTATAAAAATATTTACTACCATAGTCTAACTGCCATCTTTCAATATCTGTCAACACACCATCTATATCTATTCCAATACGCATATTATCACCATTCTAATTATAACATAATTTTAAAACATCAAATATTTAAATTCTTACTATGCATTCTAAGTACATCAAGTACCTCACTTTTATAAATTTTAGATAATTTAGACACTTCAGTTTCATCAATATTTATTTCACAATTTTTAAAAATTGGAACTTCTAAATTACTTAATGCTTTTAAATCAACATCTGCCAGCAAATCAGTATGACCCAATATATCTATTAAATAGCACAATTGAGATACATTTTCTGGATTATTTTTAATTTTATCATGGTAATAGCTAGCAAGCACAGTACCTATAACATACCTTTGCCTTATATAAAAATTAAGATGTCCAGAATTTACTATTTCATTTAAATATTGTTCTCCTCTACTAGATAATATATTATAAAGATTCGAATCTTTATCGATAGAATTCAAATACTCAAATAAAAGTTCTTGAGTAACACAACCATTACTTTCTTTATATAATTTTAATAAAATATTTTCAAATAACACAGAACAAGCATCATCATAAGTTTCAAGTAATCTGTTATTTTTATGAGCAAGTATTTCGTTATCATCATAATCTGATTTTTGAAAAAGATAATCTTGCAATAAAAACTCCATAGCAATAGATGAAGTTTCACCTAAAAATTGTTTTATTGTGCTTCCCTGATTTTTGGGTTGACTAAATTTATGAGTTATTTCATGTGTAATATTAAAAATATCTTCCAAAGTATTTGAGTAATATATATATACTTTTCCATCTTTTGTAACTCTAGATTCACGAGCCATATTTTCTTCCAACTGATTTGAATCCAATGTTTTCAAAAACTTAACACTATAATCACCTGATACATTCTCTTGTAAAATATTTTGAAACATATAAGAATATTGTGGATTTATACTACTAAAAAAAGATAAAGCATTTTGAATAGAATCATTTATAGGAATATATGAAAAAGTTTTTTTAAAGTTTAAGTTGTCTGTACTATCAATCACTATTTTTGAAAGCTTAGAGATTTCATCAAAGTATCTAAATTGATACTGTAATTCTGGATTATCTAAAGAATTTTTAATTGCCTTATTAAGGTTATCATAATAATTCATATGCTTTTACCTCATTTCAAATTTAATTATATATTTTATAATTTTTTTTCATATATAAAAGCCCTTTCAGTTACTATTTTATGGCATTTTTCAGATTCAAAATTTTCTATTTCTGTTTCATATACTTTTTTACATCCCAAATTTTCATAAAATTTGTAATTGCAAGACTCATCAGTTAATATCTTAAGTCTTTTAATATTATCATTTTTAGCAAGTTCAAATACATCGAGTAACAACTTTTTACCTATTTTTTTACCCCTATATTTTTCATCTACTATCAATATTGAAACTTCTCCATCAAAAGAATCATTTAATTCCTCTGGTACATAATTATAACTTTTTTCATATTCTTTAAAAGCATCAAGATTTTTTATGCTTTTACTTTTATATAATCTATTTTTTAGAAATTTATATAGTTTTTTAGAAATTTTATGTTTTTCTGAATTCTTTTTTGAATAACCGCAAAATCCAACAATCTTATGTCCATCCTTATACTTTACTATTTTTTCACTTTCAGATAAAATTTCAAATAAATAAATCCAAGCGCATACATTATCATCTGCACCAGATTCTTTCTTTCCTAAATTCCACTCCTTGCCCAATAGTTCAACAGCTTGTTTCATTTCAATATAATTCATATACCCACCAACACTTTAATCTTATACGTATTTTTGTTATTACTATAAATGTTCTGATATTGTAACTATAAACATTATATCACTTGTTTTAAAACAATAGAATTGCTATATCTATTTTTATAATTATCTGTTTCAAAAGTTTTCATAACTTTCCCTATTTCAAAGTGAAATTTTAGTATTAACCAATTCAAATATTACTCTAGGATATTCATATTATACATTTCCTTTAATTTTTTAATTTCTTCATCAGAAAATATTTCTATGTTTTTAGCTCTATTACCACAACTAATAATAAATTTTTTATCTTTAGTATTTATAACTTTTTCTACTAATTTATCAATATCTAAATCTTCCTTAACAGCACTTACAAGTTCTATTAAATAATAGTCATCTCTTTTTTGAACAAAATAATCTTCTATACTAGTAAAATCTTTATTCTTTCTACTATAATTAAAAGCTAATCGCCATAATGCTTCTCTTTTATCTTCCTGAATGCCAATAGTTACTAAATCATTAAACTTTTCTTGATTAATATTAGGAGTTATAGGTGCAGAAATGTATTGTGTAATAAATTCTAACAGTTCTAAATCACTCATTTTTTCACAAGAATTTACATATACAAAATTATTTAGTAATAAATCACATAATTTATCATATCTTGGACCACTATCTCTTTCAATATTTTTATCCTTTATCAAACTATTATATTTATCTTCTGAAAATGTCCTAACCTCGTTACTATTATTTTCGTTTTCTTTTATTTTTTCTAAATCTTCCAATACACGGTTAAGAGATGCCATTCTTCTAATTTCAACTTGGTCATTTTCTATTGGAATAGTTTCTATAATCTTTTTAACCTTTTCTAAAAGCATCTCAATCTCATTTACCTCTTCATCTGAAAACTTTGTTTTATCAATATCTTCTAGTAGCTTTACTAATTCCTGACTATTAATAAAACGATTTATATAACGATAAACTATATTTACTAAATCCATTTAATTTCACCACCAAAGTATTTTTTAAACACTTTTATTATATCACACTTCATACTGACTCCTTTAAAATTACAAAAATCTTCATAAAGTTATGAAGATTTATTTATAACATCACTCAAATTTCCACAAATAGACTCAAGTTAAACACACTTATGGTGCTGAAAACAGGACTCGAACCTGCGACCTGCTCTTTACGAGGGAGCTGCTCTACCAACTGAGCTATTTCAGCATACATTATAAGAATAATATCATTACATATTAAAGTCAATATTCTTTATATGTTTTTGTAATTTAATTGAGTAAATTGACAATATAAATATAAAGATAGCAAATATTATTAAGAATATAACCATATAGTTAATATACATATACATAAGTATAAATAATACATAACTAATAACTCTACCAATAAAAAGCGCTAATTCGCATCCAAAAAAGTATTCTTCTTTATTTAGTTTTATATTTTCTAAATTAGATATATTTGAAATAGATGTATCATTTATAAAGCCAATAACAGTTTTAAATACAGATTGAATTAAATAATACAATATAATTGTTTTAAATGTACATTTATATACCATAACTAAAAATGTAATAACATTTAATAAAGACAATATCAAAATAGACTTTGAGCAATTAATTTTTTTATTTATTTTAGAAAAAATAATACCCAACAAACATGATATACCACTAAATATCGATGAAAATACTCCAAGACTAAAATTGCTATTAAATACGTTAATAATAAATAAAGTTATAATCATAGAAAATGCGCCCATTGAATACGTTATACCATTAAACACATATAATACGAAAACCCTCTTTTCTATAAAACTTATATTACTAAAATATTTTTTAAAATTAAATTTAACTGATTTATTTAATATAAAATCTTTATATTTAAAAGATAGTATTAACATTATAAATACTAACAAAAATACAAGAAATAACGCACTAATAAATCCATAATATGTTATTAAATTACCAAATATAAATGGAAAAATTATTGAAATAATAGATTTCAAAAATATATATTGTCCAGTAAATTTATTTCTATTTTTATTTTCAACCCCATTTGATTCAAAAATATCATATACTGAAAAATAAAATCCTTCGGATATCCCATAAAATATCCCACAAAGAAACACATAGTCAACTACTTTTTCCCTTAAAAAGATTAAAATGAGTAAATATATTAATTCTAATACTATGCCTATTCTAAATATAATTATTCTATTTTTGCTTTTAGAAACATTTCTAAATAATAATATAAACACAAATAAAAAAGTTATATATAATAATTTATATATTCCAAGGAAAACAATATTATTATATGATAATTCTAAAAAATATAGCACAAAAAAACTCTCTATAAAATTATAGAGTAAGTTTTTAAAAATACGCATTACAAATAAAATATTATAATTACTCATATACACCTAATTAATTATATGAATAATATTTGTATGTATGACTATTATCTTCTCTTAGCCATAATAACTCTATGTTCCGACTGATTAGTTTTACTTTTTAAACCTTGTATATATTCTCTATAGTCTGGATCACTTAATGCTTCTTCATCTGTTATTCTACCAGTTGAAAGCAAATTAGAAATAAGCAACATTCTATTTGTTTTTTCTAAATTATTAATGGCTTGCTTCAAATACCCCAAAGTACTATTATCAATATTCATATTATTTTCCCCCTTTGTGGGTGTTATAATAACACAATAAGCACAATTTGTAAAGTATATATACTTTTTCAATAAAAAAAGGAATAACAATTATTCCTTATTCAACAACTATCCAAGCATTAGGTATAGCTCTAAGTCCATTTTTACCAGCAGCTACTGGTTTATTATATATTTGATTTTTAACTATTAAAGCAGTTGATGAACCACCATCCATATTAGCGGCATTATATGCTTTATATCTTTGCATTATTTCTGTAAGATCTACCATATCCGCACCAACACTAGCAGTCGTTCTACCATCGATTATAAGGAATAAAACTATACCATCTTTTCTTTGACCAATAGCAGTTCTTGGAGCAATACCCCAACCACCATTTCCTTTAATAAATGAAGGTTTTCCATTTACAATCAAATATGGTCCAAATTCCATTCCGTCCCTAACACCTTTGTTCAAAGCCTCTTGTGGTGTCATTTTTCCTAATATAAGAATGTTATCATTTGTAAATCCAACTAATCCGCCACCTACTTGAGCTCTTGTATTATTCCAAACTAATTTACCATCTTTTATTATCATTCCATGTGGTCTTGCACCATTACTATTCCAATTTGGATCCTCAAAACCAGATGCATTTATTGCTATTACGGCATTGTTATCTGCAGCAATTTTAGTAATTAATTGTCCTGATTTTCCAAGTGAAGAAGAATTTGCTATTTTAACCTTTGATGGATCATAAATTACTACTAAATATCCCTTAAATTTTGCTTCTGTTATAGGAACTATTTTGTATAAGTCGTTACCCTCATCTTTTTTTAATATTTGTTCTTCATAAATTGACTCGTACACAGTAACATTGCTAGGAACATCACTTATAACTATTTGAGTAGTATCTGTTTGCTCACCTGATTCTATAACTGCATGATTATTTAAAACTTTTTGTATTGTTTCATCATCATAAAACCAAGTAGCTAAATATTGATGGTTCATAGTAGTCATAGCAGTTGTAATAAGTGTCTCCCTAAACCAACTCCATGGACCATATAAAAGAAATAAGCCTGTTCCTATTCCTAAAACAAATAAACTTGCAAAAACAATTAATACTTTCTTCCATACTTTTTTCTTCTTAGGTTTTTCTTTTTTAACTGGTTCTTCTTCCATTTTTTTAGGCTCTTCAACGTTTAAAAATTCTTGATTACTAACCTCTTCACATAATTTATCAAAATCTTTATTTTCCATAATACACCTCTACAACACTAATAATGCTCTACTTCGCCATTATTATTATAATCTACATATTCCAAATACTTTTCTGGAGTAAATAACTCTAACTTACTATATGATGTATTTGTATCTGTCCATTCATTATACTTAGTAATATTATCGTTATACAACTTATAATCTGTAACAAAATTATTAATTATTATTTCGTAATATTTTAATATAGATTCACATTTTTGTTTAGTAGAATCATATATAAAATTATAATTATTACATGTATTCATTACTTCTTTATAATCAGAAGAAAATTTATCTACTAATGTATAATATTCATTAAAATTTTCTTTCCAAGATTCACTCTTAGCAGAAAAATCTACATAATAAACATTATTAAATACTTCGGTATATATTTTAGTGCGTCGTTCAGACACAACTGTAGAATCCTCTGAAAAACTTTTGTACTTCTGATCTACTTGCTCAACTAATTTCTCAATTTTTTCCTGAGACTTCTTCATGTTATTTAATACAAATAAAACTCCACCAATTATACCTATAACAAAAACCAAAATTATTATAATAACAACCAAATTATCCTTAAAAAACTTCTTCATACCACACCATCCAAACATCTACTACACATTCTATCATATATATAAAAAAAATGAAATAAAAACTATAATATTTTATTCCATTTTTTATTTTTTGACACTATTTTAATTTATTATAAATATCAACTATTTTATTTATTTCTTTATTTTTATTTTTGAACCAATTATAACTCCACAATCTATATACATTCCATCCCCTAGATTCTAAATATTTCTTTCTATGAAAGTCTCGTTCTCTTACTACTTTAGAATATTCATATAATTTACCATCTGGTTCAATAGCAAGAATATAATTATTATCCTCATCCAATAAAACTAAATCTATTACATAACCGCCGACACCAAGATTTTTAATAGATTTGATTCCAATATTTTCAAGTTCAATTGATAAATTATCTATTATTTCATTAGTATCCTCAAGGACTACTTTTTCTTTAGAAGTTTCTAACAATGAATTAAGTATTTCTTGAACTAATTCATAATTAGAATTTGAAACAGCACGTGAGTATTCCAAATATTTTTTAAATAATTTGGGGCCTCTATTTTTAGAAGATTCAACATTAAGTTCTTCTGGCTCTATAGAAGTTACTATGTATATTTTTTCCTTAGCACGGGAAATTGCAACATTAAGTCTATTTTCACCTGCCAAGTCGTTAAGCCATCCAAAGTTAGTTGAAACCTTTCCATCTTCACCCTTAGCATACAAAGTTGAAAAAATTATAATATCTCGTTCATCACCTTGAACATTTTCAATATTTTTAACAAACAAGCTTTGATTTTCACCTTGTTCTTTTCGACTAAACTCTTTTTCAATTTTTACAGCAAATTCTTCATCATGAGCCTTTTCTTCTTCAATTAAATCCAACAATAAATCTCTTTGTGCAACATTAAATGTAATTATACCTATTGTTTTACTATCATTTTTTTCATTAACAACTTTCTTTAATAACTTAACAACTTCTATTGCTTCATTTTTATTTTCTCTATTAATAAATTGACCATTTTCTATTTTTATTCTTTCTATTGGAGGAGTTAAAGGCTTTTCAATATTAGGCGAAACATAAAGATTAGCACCATAAAATCCATAATTTGAAAACGCTATTAACTCTTCATATTTAGAACGATAATGATAATTTAATAATGTCTTTGGAAATTTGTACAATGCCAAATCAAGCAAACTTTCGCTTTCCATTATAGCTTCTTGTTCATCCTCATCATCACTAGTTCTACCAACACCTAAGCAAGAAGGTTTAAGTTGTTTTGAATCACCTGCTACCATTATTTTTTTTGCTCTATAAACAGACGGAATAGCACGTTCTATAAATAATTGAGACGCTTCATCAAATATAACAACATCAAATAACTCCTCTTGCATAGGAAGTATTTCTGAAACCACATCAGGCGTCATCATCCATATATTTATAGAATCAAATAGTTCAAATTTATGCTTAGAAATAAATTTGTTAATTGCAAGTTTTCTCGTTTGATTACTTCTTCTTTCTATTTCTTTTCTACCATTATTCTTATCTAGTTTTTTTAACGATTCTAATAACTTGTTTTTAACTATAATTTTTTCAAGTTTACTTCGTTGAGATACACAATTATTAATTTCTCTTGTTATATCAAAAAATGAATTAACACTATTTAAAGTCATATAATTATCTCTTTCAAATTTTTCTATTTGTAAATATAATAAATAATTATACAACTCAATATTAACCTCATCTAAACAAGTTTCTTTTTCATTTAATATTTCGCATAAATTGTCAAACCAAATAACTTCATTTTCATTGAGTTCTAAATATTTAAGTTTATTTAATTTAAACTCTTCATAATTATTAAAGAAATCTATCAAATTATTTATATTTTCATTAACAGCTTTATATAAAGATAAAGAATCACCATTAACGCATACATTTTTAAAAGTACTAACGAACTCTTTTCTATATTTATTTTTTAACATAATTTTTTTAAATACATTAGAATTGTTTATTTCTTCACATATTGATGAATAAGTTCTTAAATAATTAACTAAATTATTATATTCAAAATCCGTTATATCAAGTTTTATGTACTTTTGAAAATCATATTTTTTCTTTATTTCCAAATACCCACATAAATTTTTATTATTACTTTTATCAGAAAATTTTCTTTTTAAATTTCTTAGTGTCTCATAATTCATTGATAGTATTCTACTATCGACATGTTTTTTTAAATAATTATAAAATTTTAATACTTCTGGATTATTAAAATCATAATTCTTACACTTAGCATAAATACTTTGAATATTTATTCCAAATGAATTATCATCAAACATAACAGATTGAAGTGTTTTTAATTTATTAATATTAGCATCAACTTTCTTTACTAAAAAATCTATTTCAGTAAGAGAATAATGACTACCAACTAAGTCATTAGATAATATCTTTTTTATTTGATTGTAAAACTCTTCTTTATTGTTTATTGCATCTATTATTATAGAATAATTAGATAATTCACCCAATCTAGAATTAATAACATCAAGAGCTTGTTTCTTTTCTGAAACCATTAACACTTTTTTATTTTGTTTAATAAGTTGCGCTATTAAACTAGTTATCATTTGAGACTTTCCAGTTCCTGGAGGTCCCTCAACAACAAGTGACGAACTTGAATCAAACATGGCAAGAACTTTTTCTTGGGAATAATTAAGATCATTAATATAAGTAATATCCCCCTCTGAAAAAGAAGAATTATCTAGGTATTCACTTGAAGTAGTATCCTTTTTACTATCATCAAGCCCCCATATTAAATCCTTTATAGTAGAATTAACTTTTCCCCTTGATTTAATAGTTTCATAATCTCGCTGCATAGATGTAGAAAAAGATTGAAATATACCTAAAACCATATATTCATATATTTCAAGCTCATCTGATGAATATTTAGGGAATTCCTGAGTGGTATTTTCTAAAAACTTAGTAAAACCATCATTATACTTAGAAATATACATACCATTATTATTATAAAATGACATAATTTCACTCACAAAATTTTCCTTATTCAACTCTTCAACTATATTATCTGGAAGAACAATATTCTTACCTCTAAATTTGTTATTAGCAAGAATTAATGTATTATTATATAAAATATCCCTAGAAGCATCAAATTGAATAGTAAAACAGCCATTTTCTTTGTCAAGCACACATGGAAATAAAACTAAAGGTGCCTTTATAGTAAAATTATCTATTCCCATTAAACCTTGTACAAATGGATAACCAATGTACAATTCATTACTACCAGTTTCAGTTTGAATTCTATTAACTTCTCTTTGTAATTTAACAAGATTTTTATAAAATTTATCTTCTGGTTTACATAATTTAATTTTTTTGTTTGACTGATCCATAACAAGTTCTTTATACAAAGTATTATCGCTATCTAAATTATACAAATCTATATATCTATTAGAATTAAGTTTTCCTGAATACAAAAGAGGATTTCTCTTATTTATATTAACTAATCTATTTTCCAATTTACTAAATATTTCAAGTTCTACAGGTGTAAGTTCCACATTAGAACACTTATCAAGTTCTTCATTTATAACACGTACAAAATCACTTCCGTACTTTTGAATAAAAGTGTCTCCAACCCCACTAATATTAGATAATTCATCTATACTTTTAGGCTTGTAATACGCTAATAACGAAATAACTTCATCATCACATATTATAGGTTTTCTAGATTCACCATTAAGTAAAGCTTTATCTTGTAATTCTAATTTAAGTTCATGTAGTTTTTCCTCTAAATTCATAATTGCCTCCTAAATAAAAATTGGATTAAAATCTATTTCTATATCTACTTTCCCAGTTACATAAAGCTGTTTAAGCATTTCAAGTGTACTATATAGCTTATCATCCTTTTTATATTTAATAATTATTTGAAATCTATATATATTATTAATTTTAAGGACATTAGCAACTGTCGGTCCTAATATAATTGTATCATGAGATAAGTTATTAATTAAGAAATTTTTAACCTTATTAGATTCTAGCTTTACATCATCATAATTTTTGCCTAATATTTTTAATGATACTAAATAATAATAAGGAGAATATTTTAAAGCTTTTCTAATTTTCATTTCATACTCATAAAAACTCAAATAATCATTATTCGCTGAAAAAACAATACTATAATTATCTTTATTATAAGTTTGTATAACAACCTCACCAGTAACTTTATCACGTCCTGCTCTTCCAGATACTTGTGATAATAATTGAAATGTTCTCTCACTACTCCTAAAATCAGGAAGATTTAACGAAGTATCAGCATTAATTACTCCTACCAAAGTAACATTTCCAAAATCAAGGCCTTTTGCTATCATTTGAGTGCCTAATAAGATGTCGTACTTATGTAAAGCAAAATCGTGTATTATTTTTTCATGGCTTCCTTTTCTACTAGTAGTATCTACGTCCATTCTAACTATTCTAGCATCAAACATATCATTTAAAACCTCATATACTTTTTCGGTACCAGTGCCAAAGTCTTTAATTTCACCACCACACTTAGAACACTTAGAATTCCATTTTTCTGCATATCCACAATAATGACATCTAAGCATATTACTACTTTTATGATAAGTGAGTGTAATATCACAATTTGGGCACTTTGCAACATCACCACATTCACCACAAGTTATAAATGAAGAATATCCACGTCTATTTAACAACAATATAATTTGTTCTCCCTTAGATAACCTATCTTCTATTTTACTTTTTAACAGACTAGATATTAAATAATTATGTTTTTTAACTTCTAATGTCATATCAACTATTTCAGTATGTGGCATAGCTTTCCCATTAGCACGTTTTTTTAATTCAAGTAATGTATATACATTTTTTTTAGCACGCGCATAGCTTTCTAAAGAAGGTGTCGCACTACCAAGCAAAATTGGACATTTATGATACTTACTTCTAAACTTAGCAATATCTAAAACATGATATCTTGGATTACAATCTTGCTTATAAGTAGACTCATGTTCCTCATCAATTACAATAAGGCCAATATTATCAAGTGGTGCAAAAATAGCACTTCTAGCACCTATAACTATATGAGCTTCTCCTCTATTTATTTTAAGCCATTCATCATACTTTTCACCATCAGATAGCGAAGAATGCATAAGAGCTACATCATCACCAAATCTACCTTTAAATCGATTAACAATTTGTGGAGTTAAACTTATTTCAGGTACTAACACTATTACATTTTTACCCTTTCTTAAAACACTTTCTATTATTTGCAAATAACATTCGGTTTTACCACTTCCACACACACCGTGAAGTAAAAAAGTTTTAGAAATTCCAAGTGAAGAAGTAACTTCATCAACTACAAGTTTCTGTTCTTGATTAAGCTCCAACTTCTCATATAACGAATAACTTGATGATGACGTTCTATATACCTGCTTACTAGTATATTTCACTATACCTTTATTTTTAAGAGATAACGCTGCTCTAGAATTAAACGAATTTTTAACAATAACTTTATTTTCTATCAATTCATTTATAAGAGCATTCTCACTAGTAGACCTTTTATGATCAAGTATATATTTTCTAGCATCATCTAAAGAAACCAAAAGTGATAAATAAGTTTCATATTTTTCTTTAATATTAGTATTAGCTTTAGCCTTTAAAGCCTTAGGCAACATAACTTGATAAGCACTGATTAAGCTACACAAAGTAATTGATTTTATATATTTTCCAAGTTCTAATAATTCTTCGTTAAGAACCTCAAATTTATCACTAATTGATATAATATCTTTTAACTCATAATTACATTCTAATTCATTATAAACTTCAAGTATAAATCCTTCTACTGTTGTTTTATTTAAAGGGACTATTACTCTTTTACCAATAGAAATTTCACTTTCTAACTCTAAAGGGACATGATAACTAAACACGCTATCAGTTTTTTTAACATAATTTTCCACCAATACTTTAATTACCATGCTATTCACCAATACAATTATATAATAAAAATAAAATTAATACTATAAAAAAAGAGGATTAGCATCCTCCATATTTACGATTTCTTTTATTATACACTTCTATTGCATATTCAATATCACTTTTATTAAAATCTGGCCAATTTTTATCGATAAATAAAAATTCAGTGTAAGCAAGTTGCCACAATAAATAATTACTTAATCTAACTTCGCCACTAGTTCTAATCATGAGATCCGGATCAGGAATACCTGCTGTATAAAGATTATTGCCTATTAATTCCTCAGTAATTTTATCACTAGTAATTCCACTATCAACAATTTTCTTAACTGCATGAACTATTTCATCACGTCCACCATAATTAAGACAGATATTAACAATGAAACCATTTCTATCTTTAGTCATATCTTGTAACTTTTGAATAGACTCTATCAAATCAGGAGAAAATGCTGATATGTCACCCAAAATATTAACTTTAACATCTTTATCCTTTAATATTTCACGCATTCTTCCAAGATAATCTTTTAGTAAGTCCATTAAAGTATTAACTTCTTCCTCGCTTCTCTTCCAATTTTCAGTAGAAAAAGCATAAACTGTAAGAATTTTTATTCCTAAGTCTGCACAATTTGAAATAGCATTTTCAAATGCCTTTGCACCAGCCTTATGTCCCATCTTAATAGGCAATCCTTTTGACTTTGCCCAACGCCTATTTCCATCCATGATTATAGCTAAATGTTTTAACATACTTCCTCCTTATGGATTTAATCTAGTAGGTCCACGATAAATAAATGTTGCTTCCCTAATATTATCAATTTCAAATATTTGCATCAATATTCTTCCTAAACCAACGCCAAATCCTCCATGAGGTGGACAGCCATATTTAAAGAATTCTATATAAAATGCTAAATCTTTAGGATCAAGTCCTTTTTCAATAATTTGTTTTTCAAGAATATCTGCTCTATGTTCTCTTTGAGCACCACTTGTTATTTCAACGCCTTTAAATAATAAATCATATGTCTGAGTTACGCCATTCTCATCTTTCATTACATAAAAACTTCTTGCACTGTATGGAAAGTTTGTAATAAATACAAAGTCAGATCCATATTTTTTCTTAGCATAATCGCATATTAAATTTTCTTCTTTACGCTCAAGGTCATCCTCTTTTTCACCGATATACTTATATTCTTCCCTTATTATTTTTTTAGCATCACTAAAAGTAATTCTAGGGAATTTCATAGATACATCTGAAACTTCAACACCAAATTGTTGCTTAATTTCTTCCCCATATTTTTCTTTTAATTTTGTCATAAAATACTTAATCCAATTTTCTTCTTCATCCATAACATCTTCATAAGAATCTATCCATGAAATTTCAGCATCTAACATAAGTATTTCAGTTGCATGATATGAAGTATGAGAATTTTCAGCTCTAAAAACAGGTCCTATTTCAAATACACGTCCAAAATTACTAGCCATTGCCATTTGTTTATAGAATTGTGGTGATTGTGAAAGACATGCTTCTTGTCCAAAATAATCCAATTTAAACATTTCTGCTCCACTTTCAGCACTTTTAGCACTTATCTTAGGAGTATGTATTTCAGTATATCCATTATTATACCAATATTCTCTCATCATTTTTTCAATATAAGACTGACACTTAAATAATAAATTATTTTCATCTCTTCTTAAATCTAGAAATCTATAATCTAATCTTTTTTCTCTCAATGAAGCATCCTTAGATTTAATATCAATTGGAAGTTCATTTAAAGACTTACTAGTTACTTCAATAGAAGATGGTATTAATTCGACTCCACCTAGCTTTACCTTAGGTGCTTCTTTAACAACACATTTAACCTTCAATGTACTTTCCAAAGTTAAATTATCTACTATAGATACTAAATCTTTATTATTTTCATCTTCTTTTTCAATAGTGATTTGAACTTTACCAGTATCATCTTTCAATATGACAAATTGTACGTATTGCAAATTTCTAATATTATCTACAAAACCTTGTACAATAACCTCTTCATTAAAATGTTCTTTTATATCTTTAATTTTAACCATATAATTTTACTCCGTTTCTTCTATAACTTCATCCAAATAGTTAATTATGTAACAAGCATCAATTTTTTCAGATGTATTGTCAACATTATTCTTTACACTTAGTACATCATCAGCTATTTCTTCTTCCCCAACTATAATTGTAACCTTAGCATTTAATCTGTCAGCCTGTTTTAAATTTCCCTTCATAGCCCTTGACATATAATCCATATCAGCACTAAAACCGTTCATTCTAAGCATATTAACCAAATTAATTGAATACTCTTTTTCATTTTCAGTAACAGGTATTACGTAGACATCAACAGAATTAGATATTGGAAGTTCAATTTTTTCATATTCCAAGGCTGTAATCAATCTTTCAATACCAATTGCAAAACCAACACCTGGTGTAGATGGTCCATCCAAAGTTTCTACTAAACCATCATATCTTCCACCAGCACCTAAAACATTTTGACTACCAAAACCTTCTACACTTGCCTCTACTTCAAAGACAGTATGAGTATAATAATCTAGGCCTCTAACTATACTAGGATTTTCAACATATTCTATTTCTAAAGCATCTAAGTACTTTTTAACATCTTCATAATGTTTAAGACTTACATCATTTAAATAATCATATATTTTTGGTGCATTCTTCATAATATCTAATTCATGATCAACTTTGCAATCCAATATTCTAAGTGGATTTTTTTCATATCTGTTTTTACAATCATCACATAAAGAAGATAAATGAGGTTTAAAATAGTCTAATAATGCTTGCCTATATTTCATCCTAGACTCTAAATCACCTAAAGTATTAATATTTACTTTAACCCCCTTCAAACCAAGCAATTTAAAAAAGTTAACAATAATACTTATAACTTCAGCATCCATCAAAGCATCAGAGCTTCCAAATGCTTCAACTCCAAATTGATAAAATTCTCTATACCTTCCTGCCTGTGGTCTTTCGTACCTATACATTGGTCCAAAATACCATAATTTTGTTGGTTGAGACCCTTCTCCGTACATTTTATTTTCAATGAAACTTCTAACTACACCAGCAGTTCCTTCTGGTCTTAAAGTCATTTTTCTTTCTCCACGATCAACAAAATCATACGTTTCTTTTGAAACTATATCGGAAGTTTCACCAACACCTCTATGATATAAATCACTTGATTCAAATAAAGGGGTTCTAATATAATTGTAATTATATTTTGACATTAAAGCTTTTATTAGATCTTCTAAATACAATATTTTTTTACCATAATCCCCACACACATCATAAGTACCTTTAGGTTTTTGTATACTCATATAATCACCTCTTTTCTTATTATATACTTTGTAATAATATTAATCAATTAATAAGATAAAAATAATATTTAATTTTAAAATAAAAAAAGATTAACCAATTAAAAGTTAACCTATTGAATATTAGATTTAAGAGTAACTATTACTGGACGAGCGCCATCAATATTTTCAAAAAATGCATAATATTCATTATAACCAGCACCACCATATATATTATATATATGAAGCACATAGCTAGAATCATTCTGATTATAATTTGTGGTCCAATAATTTGTAGAATATAACCATGTTGGTACATTTTTATATTGTACACTCAAATCGCCAAAAACACCAACGTCACAATTATTAGTACTATCCATAGCATCTACTATATTACATATTTCATCAGTAGTTATTAATCTTATACTTTTTATTGTTGTTCCGCCAATACTAGTTAAACTATTATTTATATATGTAGTAACACTGCTATCTATAAACTTCTTTATTGTTGAATCCTCTGTTACTGTGCTTCCATTTGCTGCATAAATATTACAACCGTATTCTGGACTAGTACAATATGAATTCTTTTCTGTTGTTCTTGCATTTGCTGCATCAAACGCTATTAGATATTCACTTTGCTCTGTTGCCCACCCAGATGCATCATTCTTTATGTTTTTATCTGCAAATAATGTTACTGTTTCTGTATTACTATCACTTGATTCTATTACATGCCATATTGATCCATCTTTTAATGTTACACTATCTCCTATTTTGTATGCTTTATATGTAACTGTTGGCGTACTCTTTCCATCATCTTTTACTATATCACTATCTATTATTGATTTTGCTTCTTTTGATGTCTTTAATTTCCATCCATCTCCATGGGCTTCTATTACTGTGTATGTATATTCATTTTTACTGTTTTTTGTTACTTTTATCTTACCAGTATAATTATTAGCTGAATCCATATTTATACTAGAAAAGTCTATTGTTGCTTCATTATTAGTCCAAGTTATATTTTGTTCTTGCCCTATTTCATTTAGCGCTACTTGTGTCTTTAATCCTTCTACATACATTAATACTTGATTCTTAAATGTATTTTTCTTTGCTTTATCTAATACTCCTAATATTGTCGGAGCTGCTATTAATAATATTACTGCTAATATTGCTATTACAGTTAATAGTTCTATTAATGTAAATCCCTTATTATTTTTCATATTTTCCTCCTACTTTATAATAAAATTATACAGTTTATAATATTATATTTCAACAATTATGATATTGACTTTACACTTATTATTTCCATATATCTTCCAATTTATTGCATAAAAAAAGCACTTTTAAAAAGTACTTTAAAATTATTTCTCTTCTAATATTGCCTTAATTCTTCTAACGCCAGCACTAGAAGCTTCTTCCTTTGTTATTTTAAAATGTCCTAAACAGCTAGTATTTGTAACATGAGGCCCACCGCATAATTCATGTGACACATCACCTATACTATAAACTGTAACAACATCTGGATACTTTTCAATAAACATACATTCTGCACCAGACTTAATTGCTTCTTCCTTAGTCATTTCTTTTTTCGTAACTTCCAATCCTTCATCTATCCACTTATTAACCAAATCTTCAGCTTGTTTTTTCTCTTCATCTGTCAATTTATGATCACATGAAAAATCAAAACGCATTCTTTCAGAAGTAATATTGCTTCCCTTTTGATGAACATCTTTATTAATTACTATCTTTAACGCAGCATTAAGTAAATGAGTAGCTGTATGATATTTTATTTCCATATCCCCAGTAGAAGCTAGTCCACCTTTAAATTTTTGTGTAGCACCTGCTCTAGAAAGTTCTTGATGAGCCCTAAATTTTTCATAAAATCCATCTACATCAACTTGTATATTCTTTTCATCAGCAAGTTCCACAGTAAGTTCTATAGGAAATCCATATGTATCATATAACTTAAATGCAAGATCTTTATCTAATTTTCCATCACTTAAGTTACTAGTTATTTTTTCAAATTCTCTCAAGCCTTTTTCTAGAGTTCTATTAAATTTATTTTTTTCTGTAGTTAAAACTTCAAATACTATATTCTTATTTTCCTCTAACTCACTATAATACTTAGAATATTTATCAATAATTAATTTAGCTATCTCTATATCCCAAGAAGAATTTACATCAATATTTATTCTTTTAGCATGTCTTATAGCTCGCCTTATCAACCTTCTTAAAATATAACCTTGATCTGTATTAGATGGCTTTATTCCAGATTTATCAGCACTTATAAATACAGCTGTCCTTATATGATCGGCAATAATTCTCATACTTTTTTCATTACCTTCATATTTTAAACCTGAAATTTTTTCAATTAATGAAATAACATCAGTCCAAATACTAGACTTATAGTTATCATCTACACCTTCAATAACAGCGGTAATTCTTTCAAATCCCATACCAGTATCGACATTCTTTTTAGGAAGTTCTGTAAAATTACCATCTTTATCTTTAAAATATTGCATAAATACATTATTCCAAATTTCAACCCATCTATCATCTTCTGGATCAAATTTTTCTGGTATTTCATCATCACTTCTAAAATAAAATATTTCAGTATCTGGTCCACATGGTCCAGTTTCTCCTGCTATCCAAAAATTATCACTTAAATATGCTATTCTATCATCGCTTATACCATGACTTTTCCAAAACTTAACCGCATCATCATCTCTAGGAATTTTTTTATCTCCACAGAATACTGTAACTGCTAATCTAGATAGTGGAATATTAAGCACCTTTGTAAGAAATTCAAAACTATATAAAATAGATTCTTCTTTAAAATAATCACCTAAGCTCCAATTACCTAACATCTCAAAAAATGTATGGTGGGTTTTATCACCTATTTCCTCTAAATCATTAGTACGTATGCACTTTTGATAATCACATAATCTTTTCCCATAAGGATGCGGTTCACCAAGTAAATATGGAATAAGCGGTTGCATACCAGCAGTGTTAAACAAAACTGATGGATCATTTTCTGGAACAACAGGAGCAGATGGAATTTGTTTATGTCCTTTGCTTACAAAATAATTTATATATAAATCTTTAACATTCATACTATAACCTCCTAAGTATATTTTCAATTTGTTTATGGCATTCTTCTTTATCAGAATTATTATAAATAAAATAATCTGAAAATGCTATTGGACCACCTTTTTTAATATTTTCTATTTCCGAAATATCTCTATCTATAGCCTCTTCTAAAGAAAGTGGTCTAACTTCTCTTTGTGATAATCTTTGATAACGTAATTCTTTATCGCAAATAACAGCTATCATTTTTAAATTTTCTTTAAAATGCTTTCTTAAAATAACATACTCATCCCAAGAATATAACCCATCTAAAACTACATTGCCATTTTCTATTGCTGAAGAAATTTGTGGTAATAACTTTACTGCATAAGCACCCATTCCATAATCTTTTCTAAGTCGTTCACGAATCATCTTTTCATTTTCAGGATTAACTTCAAGTCCTTCTTCTTTCAATACTTGCATTGTTACTCCACCAAAATATATTTTCTGATATCCATTTTGTACTAAATAATCACATACAACACTTTTACCAGAACCACACATTCCAACAACAGCTATCATTTTATTCATGCAAACATCTCCTTAAACTATCTTCAAAATTTTCATCATTTATTACAGTATATTTAAAATCACTATAGTTATCTAAATTGCATTCAGTCACATCATTTTTTTCATCAATTGATAAATTGTTATTATAGTTAGGTCTAATAATCCTAATTGTAACTGCAGAAGGATATATATTTAGTGGCACAGTTATTTCCTGTTCTAATCTTGCATCAGTAATTATAATAACATCATAATCTTTCTCAAAAACCTTAATATCTTCTAAAGTTCTTCTTATTAAAAAATCATTACCCATAGTATTTCTTAAATAATTACCATAATCTTGCATTAATTTTCTTGGTTTATTTTCTTCAGAATAAAGTCCCATTCTTTTTAAATAATCTTTTAAGTAATATGCATATGAAACACAAATACATTTTTTATCACTGTATATTTTTTTAATTATAGAAGCAGCAGTGTCTTTACCATTTCCAGATTTTCCACTAAGAATAATCAATTTAAGCATTTATTCTCTATCCTCTTCTATAACCGTTTCTATCTTAGAAAATATGTGAAACTTCTTATCTATGTAAGTAAATATTATTTTAAAGCATGCAATTATCGGTGTTGCTAAAATCATTCCAACAATGCCAAAGAAATGTTGGAATATTAATAACCCAACGATTATTGTAACAGGATGAAGTTTCATAGTTTTACTCATAATTATAGGTTGCAATATAAAGCTTTCTAATACTTGTGCTACTATTACTACAACAAGAGTAAATAAACCTGTATCTAAACCAGAGGATAACCCAACAATAACCGCTATTGCTCCTCCTATCCAAGGACCAATATACGGAATTAAATCTGTAATACCACAGACAAAGCCAAATAATAATGGTGCCCTTAACCCAGATAAAGAAAAACCAATACTACAAACAACAAATATTAATGTTGCTAATATTCCAACACCCATAACATAATTTCTAAGAGATGTATTCATTTCATTACCAACACCTGATATCTCTTCTCTAAATTTTTCTGGTATAAATGAAACCAATGTAGAACTAACATCATTAAAATTAAACAATAAATAGAATCCTATCATAAGTCCAAATGCAAATGTTCCTAATGATGAGAAAACATTTTTAGCAATATTTACAGCTTTTAGAGGTAAATTTGTAGATAAATCTGTACCAAAATCACTAATTGATTTAAATAGCTCATCTTTATTAATAAATGAGAAAGCATCATTATTTAAAACCCCGTCTAAATAATCTTGAACAGATGTTATAACTTTAGGAATACTCGCTACTAAATCATTTACTTGATCTAATATAAGTGGAACAAGTGCCCAAAGTATAAAATATATAATAGCAAGTAACGCAACATAAACAATTATAGTTCCAACAACTCTATTAACTTTCTTTTTTTGTAATCTAATTACAATTGGTTCTAACAACCAAGCAACGATTATTCCAATAAATAATGGAGATAAAATTTTTATTAAAGATAAAACAAAAGTAACTATTTTTAGTTCTTTACAAATAAGTGTTAAAGCGTATATGCCAATTAAGAACATAAAAATATATACAATTTTCAATATTTTCTTAGTCAAAGTAAGCACTTCATTAACTTTTTCAGCACTAACTTTTTCTTCTTTTTTATTAAACATAAAATTACTCCTTTCTAACACATTACACTTTAATATTATATCATCTTGACATAATATTACAATAATCAAAAAGAAAAAAATCCACTTACGTAGACTTTTTGAATATTACCTTAAATATAGTTTCTTTACCAGAAGAACTAACCTCTATTTTTCCACCATGTAAAGTTACAATATTTTTTGCAATTGATAACCCCAATCCATATCTCTTATCATTTCTATTTCTAGATTTATCAGCTCTATAAAATCTCTCAAATATTTTATCTATATCTTCTTTTTCGATTACATCGCCTCTATTTTTAACTTTCAAAATTATATTGTTTCTATCACTTCGCAGATCAACCTCTACTGTTTCATTTTCATAAGAATGTTTAATTGCATTATCAATTAAAATTCCAACCAATTGTTTAATTTTATTAACATCGCACTTTAAGTATAAATCATCTTGAACATAATAATTTAACTTTAAGCCTCTTTCATAAATAATGCCCTCAAATGATAAGATAGATAATTCTATCTGTTTAGAAATATTATTATTTACAAGTTCTTCTTTTAATGATGCATCTTCACTTCTAGCAAGTTCTAATAAGTCAGTAACCAAACCATTCATTTTAATAGCTTCTCCCTTTATATACTCCAACCATTTGGTTTCATTAGGGTTTTTTTCTAATGAATCAGAGCTAGCTATAATTATAGAAAGAGGTGTCTTTAGCTCATGTGAAGCATCTGCGATAAATTGTCTTTGTTTTTCAAATGAAGATAACACAGGTTTAGTAATCCATTTAGTTAATAACCAAGAAACATAAACAATAAGTATCTCAAGAACAAAAAATATTATAAATGAATTTTTTAAAGAGGATAATAACTTATTTCTAGAAAATGTATTATCTATTATTATAATAGAATCCTGCTTTTTAGAATATGAATATTGATCAAAATAAAGATTGCCTACTTTAAAATCAGAAGATGAATCTAAAATATTTTTTGCAATTATTTCTATTTCACTATCACTAACATCATTATTAGAATTATTAGTAATATCTAATATATTATTAGATGAATCAATCTTAACAATATATACAACAGAATCCATAAATATCATTTTATCTAATTCTTTTTTTGGAGGAACTTTATCACTATTGCCCCTATCATCAAACATTCTTTTAAGATTATTATCAATATTCATCTTTTCCCTAGAGTAATCTTGATAATTAAAAATAAATAAAATACTACACAAAAAACACGTAAGGATAATAACCATTACAATAAATACCTTATTTTTTAATTTCTTCATTTGATACCTCTAATTTATAACCTATTCCTCTTAAAGACTTAATATTTACATTTGATCCTATAACTTTAAGTTTTCTTCTAATGAATGATAAATAAGCCTCTAAATTATTTGATTCTGCTTCACTATCTATCCCCCAAACTTTATTATATATTTGTTCTTTAGATAGCACCTGATCTTTATTATTTATAAAATACTCTAAAATTAAAAACTCTTTTAATATAACATCAATTTCATCCATAGTAGCCATGCATTTTAATTTAGATGTAGTTTTATATAATCTAATATCACCAAATTCAAGATAATCTGTATAAGTATTGCCATCTTGTCTAGTCCATACATTTACTCTTGCAACTAATTCATCCATGTTAAAGGGTTTAGTTACATAATCATTGGCGCCATTTTCAAAACCATTTAGTTTATCATCAATCATAGTCTTTGCAGTTAACATAATAACTTTAGATTTTATATTTTCTTCACGAATTTTCTTTAAAACATCAAAGCCATTCATTTTAGGTAGCATTACATCTAATATTATAAGATCATATATGCCAGTAAGGGCATTATATAATCCATCTTCTCCATCTAGAGAAATATCTACTGTATATTTCTCTTTTTGCAATCTGCTAGAAATTACATCCGCTAATGTATATTCATCCTCAATTATTAAAATTCGCATACTAACCACCTACAAAAAATAATATAATACATTTATTAAATAAATATTAAATGTTATAAAATTCCCAAATGCTCTAGTAATATTTTAAGGCCTATCAATATTAATATAGTTCCACCAAATAAACATGCTTTTTTCTCATATTTATCGCCAAATTTATTACCTATTTTAACACCAATAACCGAAAGTATAAAATATTATATCATAAATTACCAATTATATTTAGTTACGAATTTACCAATTTCATATATAAAATCGGATAATGATTACCTTACTCATCTAATTCGGTTCTTTTATACGTTTTAAACCTCAAATGTTCATAAAAAACCTTGACATTAGAATTTTCAATAACTGTTAACTCATTAACATTATACTTTTTAATATCATAACTTAACATTTTTAAAACACCTATAAAAAATAATTTTGCAATAAAAAAACTAATTCCAATTTGAATTAGTTATTCATTAAACTCAAAAATTTGAGTACACATTCTTAATGGTAGCGGCGGAGGGATTTGAACCCCCGACCTATCGGGTATGAACCGAGTGCTCTAGCCAACTGAGCTACACCGCCATAAACAAGCAATATGATAATAACATATTTGATTGACTTTGGCAAGTGTTATAGAAAAATTTTTTAATTATCTTTTAAATAACATATATAATTTCGTAAATAAAGATTGATCAACCGGTACCCTATATAAAGGTTTAGGTTCATCACAATAAATAATATCAATTAGCTTACTTGTAACGGTTCTTAAATTTTTTCTTTCAATCATCTTAAATATAAAGTTTTCTTTCTTATAAATCTCATCTATTTTATTATAAAATACAGAATATTTATCCATATAATAATATTTATTATTTAACATAACTTGATTAAATCCAGTGTGATAACAACCGGGTTCAACTACAGAAATATATATATTATTGCTTACCTTTCTCACTTCTTTTTGTAGTGTTAAACCTAGTGTTGAAATACTTGACTTACTAGAAGTATATGAGCCGAGAAATGGTAAAATAATTTGACTTGCTAAAGAAGACATAATTATTATTCTACCACTATCTTTTTTTATCATATCTGAAAGAACAAGCTGAATAAGTTCAAAGTTTGAAAAAACATTAACTTCATAATTTTCCCTAACCCTATCAAAATCAATGTCAATAACACTTCCTCCTTCACCTATTGCAGCATTGCTTATAAACACATCAATATCTAGTCTTTTTACCTTTCTCCTATCCCAAGCATTAGTAACATCTAGCTTAAATATTTCTACGTTATCTCTATCTTTAAATTTTTCTTTTAGTCTTTTTATCTGATTTTTACTATGTACAGTTAAATAAAGTTTATCAGAGTCATTAATTTTTTTCATAGTAGAAAACGCTATTCCTGAGGCAGCACCTGTAATTAATATATTCATAATATCACCTAAAATATTATTTACAAAATAAAAAAAATTATGAAATAAATTCATAATTACTTACAATATTTTTTTACATTTTCATTATCAGTATCAGTAACATTTTGAATTAAGATATACTCAAACGACTTTTCATTTCTAACTACAGCATATCCTAAAAACTCGCTTAACTTTGTTCCATCACTTTCCCTAGGATCATCAGGTATTTCATTTATATATTTTTCAACGTATAAGTCAGATATACTTACGCATATAGCATCTTTATCTTCAAATAATGTTCTCTTATTATCTGATACATATTCTTTAACAGATGATTTAATCATTTCTAGTTGAGAATCATAAGCACTATCTTTAGAATCCTCTAATATTCTAAAAACACTAGTAGTAACAATTGTTAAAATAATACCTAATATAACCAAAACCGCTAACAATTCTACTAATGTAAAACCTTTACTTTTCATATTACTCACTCCCGTACCTTAAGAATACTACAAACAAAAATCAAAGTAAACATTATTTGTAAACAAACATATTATTTTTGTAAACCTATATATATTTTTAGTATAAATTGATAGATTTTATACATGATAATTCTAGAAAGGATTGATTCAATTGGGAATTAGAGAATATATAGTAAACAATTTTAAAGATGAAGACATAAATGGATTGAATGATGCCATTGAAGATTCAATTAACGAACACGAAGAACTAACCTTACCGGGATTAGGAGTTCTATTTGAAATACTTTGGAATAACAGTAATGCTGATCAAAAAAATAATATAAAAGAAATAATTTATAAGGGACTAAAAAAAGAATAAAAGGCTATTTAAGCCTTTTTTAATTCTTCAAATTTTTCTTTTAAATGAGCAATAGAAGCACAGCTCATAAAGCATATTACAGAATTTTTATGACAAAGAAGCTTTGAAACTGAATCCTCATCAATCATTTCTCCATTTTTTAAATTAACTAATATTGAATTAGAAGAAATACCAGGATAATCTTCTGCCTTTTCCCTATTACAATCAATTTCTGTTAAATAAACTTTATCTGCTATATTTAAAGCCTCTCCAAATTCCTTAGGAAACGCTGCTGTTCTAGAATAAGTATTTGGTTTAAAAACTGCTACTAACTCCTTATCCGGATATTTTTGTCTAACAGCCTCCAATGTAACTTTTATTTCAGTTGGATGATGAGCATAATCATCAATTACAATGTTATCTAAAACCTTACTCTCTGCAAAACGTCTTTTTGCATTTTTAAAAGTTTTAAGGTTTTTAAAAATATCTTCATAAGAAACACCTTCATAATCACATATTGCAATGCATGCTAACGCATTTAAAACCATATGTCTACCATATAAAGGTAACTCAAAATGACCATATAAACTTCCATTCATATACACATCAAAATTTGCACCCTTATCATCTAATACAACATTTTTAGCAATTATATCATTATTATCATTAAAACCATAATACAATGTTTTTTTATTAAATTTTATTTTTCTAATATTTGAATTATCCCCACACGCTATTATTAAATCACTTGTATTTTCATTAGCAAATTTAGTAAATGTCTCTATAATATCTTCTATATCTCTATATATCTCAGTATGTTCAAGTTCTATATTTGTAATTATTGTATATTTTGGACTATATGTTAAAAAGTGACGATTAAATTCATCGGATTCAAGTACAAATATATCACTATTTTTACTAGCTACACCTGTACCATCACCTATGAAATATGAAACACCATATATATTATTTAATACATGCGTTATTAGTTTACTAGTTGTGGTTTTTCCATGAGCACCACATACAGATATAGTTTTAAATTGCCTAGTTAAATCTCCAATTATTTCATTATATTTCTTAACCTTTAGTCCTAGTTCACGCACTCTAACTAATTCTTTATGCTCCTGGCTAAGTGCAACAGAATATGTGACAATAGCATCTTTTGGTATATCATGACTATTATCTGAATAAATCTTAATACCTCGTTTTTCAAGACCTTCACATGTAAATTTATATTCTTTTACGTCGTCATAACCAATTACTTCATTTCCTAAATCATATAGTATATTAGCAAGTGTACTCATGCCAGCACCTTTTATTCCTAAACAATAATATTTCATAAAAACCTCCATATAAACAAAGAGAGTTAACCTCTCTTATTTACTTTCCTCACAAGTTATTCCCAAAGCCTTATATGTATTTATAATAGTATCATATTTTAATTTACCATTACTAAACATTGATTCAACACTATTATCAATAGCTATAAACTTATCGATATCTAGCTTTGAATAATTAACTTTAATAGTTTCACTTAATTTTCCCTTTTCTCTCTTAAGATTAAAATTATAGTATTTTAAATCCTTATACTTTTCAAAACTAGAATTAACAGATGATTCAATATAATCCAATATTGTTTCATCATCTGAAGTAACTACTTCGTTGGTATCAATGGATACAACATTTTGATTTTTATCATATGTTATATTATATTCAGATACAACTTTATAATTTCCATTATCAATAGTAGTACTACATTTTGTAGTCTTATTACATCCTGTGACAAATAATACACCAATTAAAGCAATAAACAATAAATTTTTCTTTTTCATATTCTTCTCCTATTCCTCACTACATTTTGCACCCATAACCTTATAAGATGCTAATACCATAGACATTTTCAAATCATCATGTGTAACCTCTTCATTTGATATTTCTGAAAGTTTAACAAGATCGATATTTTCATAATCAATAAACGTATTATTGATTATTTTACCATCAGATTTAGAAATAGAATATTCATAATTATCAATACTATCATATACAGAATATTCTTTTTTCAAAGTTTCCTCATACGCATCAAGTGAATCAGAATCAGATAAGTTCATAACTTCTCTAGTATAAGTTTTTGTAACATAACCGTCAATATAAGTTATATTATAAGTACCCTTAAAAGAAAATGTTTGAGTTTTAGTTTCCAAAACACACGTATATTTTCCACTTTTTCCTGCAAATTTATCAGAACTATCGGTCGTATTAGGTTTTGATTCATTATTATTTTTACATGAAGTACAAAATAAAGCAGAAAGTACACACATGAACAAAAATAATTTTTTCATACATCCTCCTAATAAAAACATTATACACAAAATTACGGTTTTTGTCATCTATTTATAATAATTCATCCGATATTAGATAACACTTATTGTAATATTTGCCTAACTTCTTAATCAAAATTAATTTATTTTTATAATTTATAGTCCATATAAAAACCTTTTTTCTTCTTTTAATAAGTAATTTGATAGTATTTATATTAATGAATTTGTAATATAAAGTAAAAAATTTGTATTTACCTATTATTGAATTAGACAAAAGTTTAAATTTTATAATACCTTTATATTTAAAATCTATTTCATCAATTGCATTCTCATTAAAACTCATTACATAAATATTTTTATCTTTATGTCTTTCTATAATATTTATAAACTGAGATATAAATATAGAATCTTTATCTTTTAACTCAATTAAAAATATTTTATTTGTATTTATAAGGTTTAAAATTCCATCAAGGGTTGGAATCGTTTGATAATAGTTTTTACTTCCAAAATTAATTTTTTTTAATTCTGAAAGAGTCATATTTTTAACCAAGCCAGTAGAATCGCTAGTTCGGTTAATAGTACTATCATGTATAACAACAATATGTTTATCCTTTGTCATTCTTACATCTAATTCTACTCCAACAAAGTTCTTATTATTAAAAGCCCGTTTAATAGAAACAAACGTATTTTCGCAAACAAGATTATTATGTAAACCTCTATGAGCTATTATTTTCATATATTCACCTATATATTTTATTCACAAAATAAAAAAAGCACAACTATATCCATATTGTGCTTTCAAAACTCTTAATAGAATGTTCATAATATTTATCAGCAAACTCTATTATCCTTTCAACTTTAAATCTTTTAATATCAGATTTAAACTGTTTCCTAAATTTATAATCATTTATATATCTATACATAATAGAATCAAATTCTTTAATTTTTGCTAATTTATTTTCAGTTAATTTTTGTGTTTTTAAAACAATACTTTTATAATAATCTATAAGCTGTTCTGAATATATATCATCATTATCAAACGCATAATTAACTATACTATCAAAATTTATACAGCTATCTAGTATTGTTTGATTCATTATATCCTCCTAAAATATTTTAAATATATCATTTACAGTAATAACAAGCATTAACATCATTAATATAACAAATCCAATCGAATGAATAGTATTTTCAACTTTAGGGCTTACTGGTTTTCTCCTTATTTTTTCAATCAACAAGAACAAAACCTTGCCACCATCAAATGCTGGAAATGGAATAAGATTTATAAATCCAACATTAATACTAAGTAATATAATTAAATTCAAAATATTACCAAGTCCATACTTAGATTGTTCACCAACAACATTATAAATTCCAACAGGACCTGATAAGGAATTAAGTCCAATTTTTCCAGTAAATAAACATCCCAATGTTCTAAACATAGTTTTTATAGATGAACCAAATTTAATAAATGTATACTTAATCGTTCTTACAAAACCCTTATGTCTTTCTGTAGGGCTTGCTATTCCAAGCTTATAATACGTTGTTCCATCAACTTCAACAGCCTTTGGTTTTACTGTAACTGTTTTAATTGTTCCATTAGAATCCTTTACCTTAATATTTATATCTTTATTATTATTAATAATTTGCAAATCAAATAATACGTCATCCCATGTAGAAGTTTTTTTGCCATTTATTTCAAGTATTTGATCACCACTATTTAGCACTTCATAAGCTGGATATCCTTCAACCAAATTTGTAATCACAGGTGTTGTATCAAGTGTACCATAAATAAAACCATATATAAGTAACAAAATAATTGCTAAAATAAAATTATTTAATGCTCCTGCCACCATAACCCAAAAACGTTGCCAAAAAGTTTTGTTATTTAACTTTTTATCAGCTGGAATATCTTTATCTTCTTCAATATCTTCACCAGCTATATGAACATAACCACCAATTGGAAGAAGTCTAATTGAATAAGCGGTTTCATCATTTTTCCTCTTAAATCCAAATATTTTAGGACCCATACCAATAGAAAATTCATATACATAAATGCCAGCTCTCTTAGCAAATATAAAATGTCCAAACTCATGTACAGACACCAAAATACCTAATATAAAACAAAAAAGTAAAATATTTAAAATAAAAGTCATATTTCCTCCTATAATATTCCAATAAGTAATATAAAACCATAAACAATAAATATTAAGCTATCAAATCTATCAAGTATACCACCATGTCCAGGTATTAAGTTTGAATAATCCTTTTTGCCAAAATACCTTTTAATTGTACTAAACACCAAATCCCCTAATTGCCCCAATACACTCAAAAATAATGTACATCCAATTAAGTATATAACATTAATAGTGTCGTTTATTGTAATATAATAATAAGTAGACGCTATTAAAGTTCCTACAATCAAACCAACAATTGTTCCCTCAATTGTTTTATTAGGAGAAATACTAGGTATCAATTTATGAGAACCGATTAAATTTCCACCAATATATGCAAATGTATCAGTAAATATAGCTATTAATAAAACGTACATCAAATAATGCCAATCATTTGACATATTCCTAATATAAACTATTAAACTAAACGAAGTTGATATTAAAAATACGAATCCAATTAAATACATAGCATCATTAATACTATATGATTCTCGCTTATAAAAAATTAATGGTAGCATCATAGAAAGTATTAAACTGGATATTATTTTATAACTTATAACAAACTCAGAATTATTTAAAGACATAACATATATAACAGCAAGCATTAAATATGCCACTACCTTCATAAGAATTGGTAAACTTTTTTTGGTTTCCTTTATATCCATTATTTCATATAAAGCCATAAAACTAACCAAAAATACTAATATTGAAAATATATTTCCACCAACAATCAATGCTGGAATACATATAGCACACAAAACTATCGCGCTTATTGTTCTTTTTAACATACTATCACCTATCATAATTATATCACAATAAATGAAACTGCAAAATACTTTTTAAAAGAGGATATATAAAATAAAAAAGTTCTATATTTAATTTAATATAGAACTTTTTCATTATCTTGTTTTCTTATATACTTTTGCTTCTTCTTTTTCTTTCTTTTTCTTTGATACAAGTGTAGCTAGTATTGCTGATGCTGATAACGCTACTGGAATTACTGGTAATGCCATTCCTGTTGGTGGATTCTTCTTATCTTCAGGTATGTCTATTTCTTCAGTAGTAGGTATTGTCTCTTCTGTTGTTGGAATTGTTTCTTCAGTAGTAGGCACTGTTTCCTCTGTTGTTATATAACAATCATCATGTAATCCTAAATCTACTTCTACTGCTGTTACATATGTCTCCTTCTTAGAATCTTTTATTTCTTCTGATCTTTGCATTATTACATCTAAACTTGTATATG